>CAHJWT010000054.1 GCA_903643075.1 Sphingomonadaceae bacterium
CATCCGACCGCCGCCGCCGCGCCAGCGCCGCCAGCGCGACCACCGTTGCGACGATCGTCGCCCCGCCGTGCCACGCCTTCGACGCCGGGACCGTCAGCCGCGAGCGGCACAAGGTGTGCCGCCCGCCGCAATCCTCGACGCGGGCGAGGACGGGGGGCAGGTTGGTCTGCCGCCAGTACGGATCGGTCAGGTAGAAGGCGGGGTCGCGGACCGGATCGTCGACGAAGACCATCGCGAGTTGCCGCCCCCAGTTCCTGAGCGACGCGACGAGCTGCGCAGCGGGTGCGTAGGCGAGCGTGCCGAGGACGAAGCGGCCTTCCTGATCCTCGAGCTTCACCCGCGTCGCGTAGTCGCTGAGCATGAACACCCCGGTCCTGGGCAGGTCCGACCATAGGATGTCCTCCGAATCGGCGAGCGGTTTGTTGACGAAGCGGCACAGCGTGTAGCGCTCGCCGGCGGCGCACGCGTGGCGGAGGTAGGCGTGCCCCGGGCCGTCGGCGAGAAGGCGCGCGCTGAGGAACGGCTGGTTGCGCAGCGGCTCGCCGGTGTTGATCCGGATGCCGATCCCGTACGCGCTGTTGGCGGCGACGGCGGCGACGATCAGCGCGGCGAACGCGCCCGTCCGGCGGACGATCGCACGCCGTTCGACGCCGAGCGCGAGCAGGACCGCGCCGCCGACCGCGACGAGGACGACCGCCATCAGGATGTGCGACGTGTGCGACGCGAGCGCGAAGACGAGCAGCGCGGCGAGCCCCCACCATTCGCCGCGGCCGAGCCGGTCGGGGTAGATCAGCAGCAGCGCCGCGGCGACCGCGCCGATGCCGGCGAGGATGTCGGGCATGGCGAAGCCGACGAAGAACGGCAGGGGACTGACCAGCGCGACGATGCCGATCGCCGCGACCGCCCCCCACCGCGACCGACCGGGGAGGGCGACGCGCCACAGGGTCGCGACGACCCACGCCGCGGCGAGCGCGTGCGCGGCGGTGACCAGCCACAGCGTCCCGGCCGATTCGACCGCATAGAGGAAGACGGCATAGACCGCCGACCGCGACGCCATCTGGGTATGCCCCATGTGGCGGTCGATCGCTGCCTGCGCGGTGTCGGCCTCGTCGAGCTCGGGCGGCGCGACGAGGCCGGCGTCGACCGCGAGCTCATGGCCGAGCGAGTAATAGTCGTCGGTGTCGGTGAACACTGTCGGGTGGCCGAAGCCGGCGGCGAGTGCGACGATCAGCGCCGCGGCGGCGACGATGATCAGCCATGCCTGCCGGCGGTGCCGCGTCACGCCGCCGCCGGCGGGGCCGGCCGCACGCGGCGGCGAGAAAAGGCGGTCTCGGTCAAATGCGGCAAACCCTGTCCTGCAATCGCTACCGGCTTTCGGTGCGGCGCGGTAGTCCGCGCGCGCCGCCGCCGCGATGCCGGGCGCCGTCGCCACAGGATTACCGCGCAACCGCGACGAGGTCGTCAGGCGGATCGCCGCGTTACCGTGACCACGTCGTCGCGTGGTGGTCACGGAGTGGTCGCGGAAGTCGTCACGGGGAAAGCCTACACGGGTCGACAGCGCGGATCGCCGCGTGTAGCATACCCAAAATCTCGACGGGCAGATCGAGGCGCTTGGGAGGACGTGGCGGTGACGACGCAGTCGAGCGGTAGACCGTGGTGACCGTCGCCGCCGCACCGTCGGAGGTCGCCGTCGCAGCGCCGCTTGGGCCGCCGGGGGTGATCGACAAGATCGCCTACGGACTTGGCTCGATCGCCTTCGGGGTCAAGGACAACGGCTTCTCGTACCTATTGCTGCTGTTCTACAATCAGGCGCTCGGCCTGTCGGCGAAGAGCGTCGGCCTCGCGATCATGATCGCGCTGATCGTCGACGCCGTCGCCGATCCGTTCATCGGCAACTGGTCGGACCATCTCCGCTCGCGCCTCGGCCGCCGCCATCTGCTGATGTACGCCGCCGCGCTGCCGGTCGCGGTGTCGTACTACTTCCTGTGGAACCCGCCCGCGGGGATGCGCGACGCCGCCCTGCTCGCCTACCTGCTCGTCGTCTCGATCGTCATTCGCGTCTTCATCAGCGTCTACGAGGTGCCGTCAAGCGCCCTCGTCGCCGACCTGACGAACGACTACGACGAGCGGACGAGCTTCCTCACGTGGCGCTACTTCTTCGGCTGGTTCGGCGGGCTGACCGTCGGCATCGCCGCGTTCAGCGTCTTCCTGCGGCCGTCGGCGCACGATCCGTCGGGCCAGCTCAACCTCGCCGGCTACAGCAACTACGGCCTGACCGCGTCGCTGATCATGTTCGCGGCGATCGTGATCTCGTCGCTCGGCACGCAGCGGCGCGCCGCCGCCTTTCCCCTGCCGCCGCCGCGACCCGCGTTCGATCTGCGTCGCTCGCTCGGCGAGGTCGTCGCGACACTGGCGAACCGGCCGTTCCTGTGCCTGATGGGGGCGGGGCTGTTCTCGTTCTCGGCGGTCGGGATCGAGGCGGCGATCCTCAACTACTTTCGCATCTATTACTGGGAGCTGTCGGGCGACCAGATCTCGTTCCTGATGGTCGGCAACTTCGCATCGATCTTCGCCGCGCTGTTCCTCGCACCGAAGTACGGAGCTTATTTTGGCAAGAAGCGGGCGACGGTTCTCCTCTACCTGTTCGGCATTCCGTTGATGCCGCTGTTGGTCGTCCTGCGCCTGTTCGACCTGCTGCCGCCAAACCACAGCGCGACGCTTTACTGGCTGCTGTTCGCGTCGAGCTTCGTCAACACCGTCGTCGCGATCACCGGCGGCATCCTGTTCTCGGCGATGGTCGCCGACGTCGTCGAGGACAGCGCGCGGACGACGGGGCGGCATTCGGCGGGGCTGTTCTTCGCGGCGAACGCCTTCCTGCTCAAGGCGCTGTCGGGGGTCGGCATCTTCGGGACCGGCCTGATCCTCGACGCCGTCGGCTTCCCGGCGTGGGCGAAGCAGGGGCAGGTGCCGGCCGCGGTCCTCACCCGCCTCGGCATCGCCCAGCCGATCGTCATCGTCGGCCTCTACGGCGTCGCGCTCGTCTTCATCATGGCCTACGGCATCGACCGCCGCCGCCACGCGGCCAACCTCGCCGCCCTGGCGCGACCCGATGTCGCCGTACCCTAATTCTCAATATGCCTTGGCCGGGAGAACGATCGTGACTATCATCACGGCGATGATGCGGTATCGCCTATTTACGGCACTCTGCGCCCTGCTTGGCCTGCTCGTCGCCTTGCCGGCGATGGCGGCGGAGGTCGAGTGGTCGTGCCCGCCGGGGTTCGTGGTCAAGGAGGGCCTGAACAAGGGCTTTCCGATCGACGGTATGATGCGCGCGTTCGTCGTGGTCCCGCCGCGCAACGCGACCGGGCCGCGGCCGGTGTGGGTGCCGCTGACCGGCAGCGTCGAGGCGACCAACTGGAATCTCACCGCCCTGCGCAGCGGCAACAACGCGCACCTCGCCGATGCCGGGTTCATGGTGGTCGGTCCGGTCCGCGAGTGCGCCGAGCAGGACCCGGCGCTTGCCGCCGGCCAGTGCAACGGCCCCGGCCACGACGGGTGGAACTGGAACCCGTGGCACGAGGGCCGCGCCGACGGTCCGGCCGGCGACCGGTGGAAGACCGATGCGGGCTCGGACGCGCGCTTCCTCCACGCGATGGTCCGCTGCGTCGGGACCAAGTGGCCGCTCGACGCCAAGCGGCTCTATCTGGGCGGCATCTCGTCGGGGGCGACGATGACCAACCGCGCGCTGTTGTTCGGCTCGGACTTCTGGGCCGGCGGGCTGACGATCTCGGGCGAATGGTACGTGACCAGGGACGATGGGACGGCGCTCAGCTTCGCCGATGCGCGCGCCGCTGTTGCCGCCGATCCGACGCACGTCTTTCAGGGCCGCGTCGGGCCGATGCCGCTACCGGCGAAGGTTGGACCGATGGTCGTGATGACCGTTTGGGGCGGCGACAAGGATCTGTGGAACTGCGCCGGGGTGCTGTGCGCCGACTACCGACCGTCGACCCAGGCGGGGACTAATTACTGGAGTCGCCAGCCGGCCGTGGTCAGCGTCGCGTGCAGCGCGACCCACGGCCATATGTGGCCGCAGGTCAACACCGACGCATTCAACCTGTGGGCGCTGACGACGCTCGCGTCGTTTCCGAAGGGCAGTGATCCCAAAACCTTCCGGATGAACCCGCCGCCGCCGGGCTATCAGTGCCGCGTCGGCGCCTTCACCGACCATTATTGACGGAGACCGGCCGAATGCGCTCCCCCCGACTTGCCGCGGCGTTGACGGCTGTGTTCGCCGCCGCGGTCGCCCTCGTCGCCGCCGCGCCCGCGCCCGACGGCAAGGCGCTGTACGCGGAACGCTGCGCCGGCTGCCACGAGAACGCGACCGGGCGGACGCCGAGCCGCGCCGTCCTCGCCGCCAACCCGCCGGGGTTTATCGTCGGCGCGCTGACCACCGGCATCATGGCGCCGATGGCCGAGGGGCTCAGCGTCGCCGACAAGGAGGCGATCGCGCGCCACATCAGCACGGTCAAGGAGCCGGCGAGCTACCACGACATCGACCCGAAGCTGATCTGGGGCAACGGTGTCGAGGGGACCCCGCTCGACGGACCGAAGTGCGCGAGCGCGCCGCCGCCGGTCGATCCGCAAGCGCCCGGCGGGTGGAACGGATGGAGCCCGACGAAGGACAACGCGCGCTTCCAGCCCGCCCCCGGACTCGACGCGGCACAGGTCCCGCACCTCAAGCTCAAGTGGGCGTTCCGCTATCCCGGCGCGAAGAACGGGCAGGCGACGGTGCTCGGCAACCGCCTGTTCGTTACCAGCATGTCGGGCGCGGTCTACGCGCTCGATGCGCGAACGGGTTGCGTCTACTGGCGCCACGCGGCCGGCGCGGCGACGCGGACGAGCGTCACCGTCGTCACGCTGAAGGGCGGCCGCCATGCCCTGTTCTTCTCCGACTGGACCAAGGCCGCGGTCGCGCTCGACGCCGACACCGGCGCGCCGCTGTGGAAGACGGTGATCGACGACCAGCCCGGCGAGCAGATGACCGGCTCGCCGGCGGTATGGGACGGCAAGCTGTTCGTGCCGATCTCGTCGGGCAACGAGGCGTTCGCGATGAGCGACAAATGGGAGTGCTGCAAGTTCCGCGGGGCGCTCGTCGCGCTCGACCTCGAGACCGGCAAGCTGCTGTGGAAGCGCTTCACCACCGAGACGGTGCCGCACGTCTTCAAGGCCAACAGCGCCGGGAAACCGATGTGGGGCCCGTCGGGCGGGACGATCTGGAACGCCCCGACGATCGACCCGGCACGGCGGCTGGTCTATGTCGGCACGTCGAACAGCTATACCGACGTGCCGTACCCGACGAGCGACGCGGCGATGGCGATCGAGGCCGACACCGGCAAGATCCGCTGGGTCAACCAGCTCTACCCGAACGACAACTATATCGACGGCTGCTGGGGCCAGTACGGGACGCAGCGCCCGGCCAACTGTCCGTCGCCGGTCGGGCCGGACTTCTCGATCGGCGCGTCGACCATCCTTCACACGCTGGCGTCGGGCCGGCAGGTGTTGCTCGTCGGCCAGAAGTCGGGCGTCGTCTTCGCGCTCGACCCCGCCGATCAGGGCAAGAAGCTGTGGGAGCGGCGGCTCAGCCCCGGCAGCGCGCTCGGCGGGATCGAGTTTGGCATGGCGGTCGAGGGCGACCGCGTGTTCGTGCCGGTGTCCGACGTCATCCCGGCCCCGGGGCAGAAGCCGCAGCTGACCGCGCTCGACATCGCCGACGGCCACGTCATCTGGTCGAACGCCGCGCCGATCAAGCCGACGTGCCGGTGGACGACCTTCTGGTGCTCGGGCGCGATGAGTCAGGCAGTGACGGCGATCCCCGGCATCGTCTTCGCCGGCAGCTATGATGGCCACTTCCGCGCGGTCGATTCGGCGACCGGCAAGGTCGTATGGGACTATGACACCGGGACCGAGCCGACCAAGGTCCTCGACGGCGGCGAGGCATACGGTGGGGTGATGGACGGGTCGGGCCCGACGGTTGCGAACGGCATGGTCTTCGTCCATTCGGGTTACGCCGGCCGCTCCGGTGTCAGTGCCGGCAAGAGCATGAGGAATGCCGAGGGGAATGTGCTGATGGCGTTTTCCGTGGACGGGAAGTGAGTGGCATAGCCACGCTCGACGAGCGCATTTCGGCCTACGTCGCCGGCCCGGTCGGCAGCGTTGCGGAGCTGGTCGCGATGCAGGCGCAGGCCGACCCGGCCAAGGCGGCCGTGATCGACGACGCCGCCGAGATCACGTGGGCCGGGTTCGACGCGCGGATCGACCGGATTGCGGCATCGCTGCAGCGTGACGGCGTCGTCGCCCGCGATCGGGTCGCGATCTGCGCCTTGAGCTGCATCGATTACGCCTGCGTCTACATCGCGACAGTGCGGATCGGCGCGGCGGTCGCGCCGCTGTCGCCGTCGTCGACCCCCGAGCAGCTCGCGGCGATGGTCGCCGATTCGGGCGCGACCCACCTGTTCGTCGATGCGACCGTCGGCGCGCGCCTCGCGCCGGTCCTCGGCGAACTGACGCCGCTGCTGGTCGGCTTCGGCAACGGCGCGGTTGGGACGCCGATCAACGACTGGCTCGCCCCTGTCGGGGCCCAGCCGACGCTCGCGCCGGTCGACCCCGATGCGCCGTTCAACATCATCTACTCGTCGGGAACGACGGGGACGCCGAAGGGCATCGTCCAGTCGTTCGCGATGCGCTGGGGGCACAACCATCTGACCGATCCGCCGGGCTACGGCCGCGACGCGGTGGCGCTGCTGTCGACCCCGCTCTATTCGAATACCACGCTGGTCGCGTTCATGCCCGCGCTCGCTGGCGGCGGTACGGTCGTCCTCATGTCGAAGTTCGACGCCCACCGCTTCCTTGAGCTGAGCGAGCGATACGGCGTCACCCACGCGATGCTCGTGCCGGTCCAGTACCGCCGGCTGCTCGCGCTGCCCGACTTCGACCGGTTCGACCTGTCGGCGTACCGGATGAAGTACGCGACGTCGGCGCCGTTCTCCGCCGACCTCAAGGCCGAGGTGTTGCGTCGCTGGCCGGGCGGCCTCATCGAGTATTACGGCATGACCGAGGGCGGCGGCAGCTGCGCGCTCCTTGCCCACGAGCATCCGGGCAAACTCCACACTGTCGGCAAGCCGATGCCGGGCCACGACATCCGCGTTATCGGCCCCGACGGCGACTTCGCTCCGCCGGGGACGCCGGGTGAGGTCGTCGGCCGGTCGTTCGCGATGATGACCGGCTACCACAACGCTCCGACCAAGACGCGCGAGGCCGAGTGGTACTCGCCCGCCGGCGAGCGCTACATCCGCACCGGCGACATCGCCTCGGTCGACGCGGACGGCTTCTTCACGCTGATCGGCCGGGCCAAGGACATGATCATCTCGGGCGGGTTCAACGTCTACCCGGTCGATATCGAGGCGGTGCTCAAGGACCATCCTGCGGTCGACGAGGCGGCGGTGATCGGCGTGCCGTCGCCTGAATGGGGCGAGACGCCGGTCGCCTTCGTCACGCTGACGACGGTGATCGAGCCCGAGGCGCTGCGGCTGTGGGCCAACGACCGGCTCGGCAAGATGCAGCGGATCGCCCGGGTCGAGGTCGTCGCCGAGCTGCCGCGGAGCGCGATCGGCAAGATCCTGAAGCGCGAGCTGCAGGACCGCTGGCGCGCGACGGCGGCGGCACAGGGGACGCGATGACCGATCGCCTGAAGGGTAAGGTCGCCGTCGTCACCGGCGGCACCAGCGGCATCGGCGAGGCGACCGTCGAAGTCTTCGTCGCACAGGGCGCGAGGGTCGTCCTAACCGGGCGCAGCCGTGACAAGGGCGAGGCGCTCGCCGCCCGCCTCGGCGACGCGACGCGCTACGTCGCGGGCGACGTCCGCGACGAGGCCGACATCGCGCGGGCGATCGACACCGCGGTCGGCGAATGGGGCCGGCTCGACTGCCTGTTCAACAACGCCGGCGCGGGGATGGGCGGGACGCTCGAGACGGTGACGCCCGAAATGATCCGCGACGCCTTCGACCTGCTCTACGGCAGCGTCCTGCTCGGCATGAAGCACGCGATCCCGGTGATGAAGCGCCAGGGGTCGGGCGCGATCATCAACAACGCCAGCGTCGCCGCACTGTCCGCCAACTACGGCGGGTTCCTCTACAGCTCGGCCAAGGCGGCGGTGCGCCAGCTGACCAAGGTCGCCGGGATCGAACTCGCGCCGTACGGCATCACGGTCAACTCGATCGCGCCGGGCGGGATAGCGACGCCGATCTTCTTCGGCGGGTCCGAGCGCGCCAACACGATGGCGGAGGGGCACGTTGCCGCGTCGATGGCCAAGCTCGAACGCGGGCTCGCCGCCGCGACGCCGCTCCAGCGCTCGGGCCATGCGCGCGACATCGCCTATGGCGCGCTCTATCTCGCCAGCGACGAAGGCCGCTTCGTCACCTGCCACGATCTCGTCATCGACGCCGGCATGACCGCGGGCGGCAAGACGCAGTTCGACGCCAAGCCGGCGACGACGAGCTGGTGACCGCCGCGCCGGGACCGACGGCCGTCGTGACCGGGCTCGCCTTCGCCGAGGGGCCGCGCTGGCGCGACGGCACCTTGTGGTGGTCGGACATGCACGGCGGCGACGTCCAGCGGCTGGCGGACGGCCGGGTCGAGACCGTCTGCGCGGTGTCCGGCCGGCCGTCGGGGCTCGGCTGGCTCCCTGACGGGCGGCTTCTGGTCGTGTCGATGGTCGACCGCAGCGTCCTCCGCCTCGAACCCGACGGCAGCCTCGTCGTCCACGCCGACCTGTCGGCGCTCGCTCCGCGGCGGACCAACGACATGGTTGTCGACGCCCGCGGCGGGGCCTATGTCGGCAACTTCGGCTTCGACATCGGCACTGATGGGGTCGACGAGGCCCCCTGCGGCACGGTCCTGATCCGGGTTGAGCCCGACGGAGCGCCGCGCGTCGTCGCCGACGACCTGTGGTTCCCCAACGGCATGGTCCTCCTCGACGACGGCCGGACGCTGGTCGTCGCCGAGACGTGGCGGGCGCGGCTGACCGCCTTCACCGTCGCCGCCGACGGGTCGCTGTCCGACCGGCGGGTGTGGGCTGCGCTCGACGCCGGCATCTATCCCGACGGCATCTGCCGCGATGCCGCCGGCGCGATCTGTGTCGCCTCGCCGCCGACCCGCGAGTGCCTCCGCGTCGAGGCCGACGGCCGCGTCACCGACCGCATCGCCACCGGCCAGCGCGCCTTCGCCTGTGCCCTCGGCGGGGCCGACGGCCGAACGCTGTTCATCTGCACCGCCGACAGCCACGATCCCGAGCGCCAGCGGGCGACACGCAACGGCCGCATCGTCGCGGTCGAGGTCGCCTGCTGAGCGCCCCTCGCCGCCGAAGCTACAAAGGCGAAGGTGAAGTACACGCCCGCGACGTAATTCTGTTTATTTCTCTTTAATCAACTCGCCGCCTTGCAATGAGAAAGAACACGCGTCGCCCGCTGGCCACGGCGCAGGCTACTCCGTCGTGCCGGCTGTAGGACAGCGTTTTCGTCCCGACCGGTACGCGCGGCGGCCTGCGTCTCCGTTCATCGCCGCGCCACGTGACGGCGCGCACGATGCCGCAGGCCGCGGGGCGTTGTCGGTAACGGCGAAGCTGCTATCATCGTGGCCGGAACGACCCTTGGGAGAGATCATGATCAGATTCGCACTCGCGACCGTTGCCGTTCTCACTGCCACCGCTGCGCTCGCCGTCCCGCCGCTGCCGCCGGGGACGCCGGCTTTCGCCTCGCTCAAGGGCGATCCCGTCGCCGGCAAGACCGACTTCACCGTGTGCAAGACGTGCCATTCGGCGCTCGCCGGCCAGAATCGGATCGGGCCGTCGCTTCACGGCGTCGTCGGCCGCAAGGCCGGGACGATCCCGGGCTTCACCTATTCCGCCGCGAACAAGAACAGCGGGATCACGTGGACCGAGCCGGTGATCTACCAGTACCTGATCTCGCCGCAGGCCTATGTTCCGGGCACCAAGATGACCTATCCCGGCCAGAAGGATGCGCAGAAGCGCGCCAACATCATCGCCTACCTGAAGACCAATCCGACGTCGTAGCACGCTTCATCCGGCCGAGCCGTCATCCCGGCAAACGCGGGGATGACGGCGTCATTTCAAATCGGCAGCGGATCGCTCGTCGCGTCGCCGGTAGAGATCGGCCAGATGCGCCGGGAACGATGCGGCGAGGGCGGCAGCGACCCACGGCCACCCCGCTTGCGTCAACGCCGCCCGCAGGCCGAGCAGGATGAACACGCCGGGTAGGAGAGCGATCAGCATCGTCGCCCGGCCGCGCACGATGAGGACGATCGCCTCGAGCAGCAGCACCGCGAGGACGAGGTCGACGGCGTGGCCGCTGGCGAACAGCGCGCTCACGCGGACGGCGGCCCGAACGGAGCATTGAGCGCGACGACGGCGACGTTGAGCGCACCGGCGAAGGTCACCCACGCGAGGTACGGCATCAGGAGCACCCGCGCCGTGCCCGACCGCCGCGCGGCGACGGCGATCAGCGCCGCGATCGACAGCCAGAAGACGACGACCTCGCCGAGCGCCCAGTCGGGCCGGTGGAGGCGGAAGAAGAGCAGGCTCCACGCCATGTTGAGGAAGGCGTTGAACGCGAACAGCGCGACGACCCCGGTGCGCTCGCCGGGCCGCGCGGCGCGCCACGCGGTCACGCCGGCGGCGACGGTCAGGACGTAGATCGTCGTCCACCCGACCGGAAAGGCCCAGTCCGGCGGCGACCAAGCCGGCTGGTCAAGCCTGCGGTACCACGGCCCGAGGTCGGTCATCGTCGACCCGACGCCGGCGACGAGGAGTGCCGCGCCGATGCCGACGGCGATCGGGGCGAGAGTGCGTTTCATGCGCGCGCGGTCGGCAATGCCGTGCCAAAGCCGTGTAAGTCTGTCCCGAAGCAGATTGTCACCCCCGCGACAGCGGGGGCCCATGACCTTAGAGATTCGCGTTCATGGGTCCCCGCTTTCGCGGGGATGACGCCGGTGGTTTTGTTCAGCGTCATCTTGCTATGGGAGAGACCCAGCCCTCTGCTCCTCCCTCGCGTGGGAGGAACAAACATCGTGCGCATCACGCCGTCGTCGAACCGATCCCGAACAGGTGGCCGAGGTCCTTGAGGAAGATGCGGACGTGCGACATCGGGTCGGCACGGACGAGTTCCTTGTTCATGTACGCCTGCCACGTCAGCCGCTGGACATCGGGGTCGTCGCAGATCTTGACGAAGCGCTCGCGCCGCTTGTCGTTCGCGTACCAGAAATACTGCATCATCCCGAGGATCCAGAAGACGCGGCCGTGCGCCTTCATGAAGCGCTTGCGCGCCCCCGCCAGCGCCTTGGCGTTGCCGGTGGCGAGGAAGGTGTCGACCGCGGTCGCCGCCTCGCGGCCGGCGGTCATCGCGTAGTAGATGCCTTCGCCCGACGCCGGCGCGACGACCCCGGCGGCGTCGCCGGCGACGATCACGTCGCGGCCGTTGTCCCATTTCTTTAGCGGCTTCAAGGGGATCGGTGCGCCCTCGACGCGAATCGTCGCGCTCGTGTCGAGGCCGGTGTCGGCGCGCAGGCGGGCGACCGCGTCCTTCAGCGAGAAGCCCTTGTTGGCGCTGCCGACGCCGACGCTGGTCTGGTCGCCGTGCGGGAAGATCCACGCGTAGAAGTCGGGCGACAGGTGACCCTGGTAATAGATGTCGCACCGCTCGCGGTCGACGCCGGCGGGGGTGGCGATCACCTCGTGATAGGCAAAGACGCACGGGGTCCGCTCGGCGCCCTTGAGCTCGGTGCGGGCGACGCCCGAACGCGCGCCGTCGGCGCCGATCACCGCGCGGGTGCGGAGCCGGCGCAGCGCCTCGTGCTTCGCCGCGCCCTTCGGTCGGAAGACGACGACGGCGGTGCCGTCGGGATCGCGCTCGATCGCCTCGTAGGTTCCGGTCTCGCGGTGCACCCCGGCGAGGGCGGCGCGGTTTCTGAGCCATTCGTCGAACTCGCCGCGGTCGACCATGCCGACGAAGCCGCCCTCGATCGGCATGTCGACGGCGCGGGCCGACGGCGCGACCATCCGCGCGGCGGTGGCGTGGCCGACGAGGACCGAGTCGGGGATGGCGAAGTCGCGCATCGCGCGTGGCGGGATCGCGCCGCCGCACGGCTTGATCCGCCCGGCACGGTCGAGGAGGACGACGCTCCGCCCGGCGCGGGCGAGGTCAGCGGCCGCGGTCGCTCCCGACGGC
>CAHJWT010000055.1 GCA_903643075.1 Sphingomonadaceae bacterium
TCCGGGCCGAGCGCGCCGCCGCCGCCAGCGCCTATTTCGCCAGCCACGCGGCGGCGTGGGACGGCATTCGCGCGCTTCACCTGCCCGAGGCCGAGGTCGAGGCGGCGATCGTCGACGTGCTCGGCGACGCGCCGGTCGGGCGGCTGCTCGACGTCGGCACCGGCACCGGCCGGATGATCGAGTTGCTGGGTGGGGAAGCGACCTCGGCGATCGGCGTCGACCGCAGCCCCGAGATGCTGCGCCTTGCTCGTGGCCGCATCGAGGCGGCAGGGCTGGCCCGGGCCGAGGTCCGTCACGCCGACATGTACGCGCTGCCGCGCCCCGACGGCAGCGCCGACACCGTCGTTCTCCATCAGGTGCTCCATTTCGCCGACGACCCCGGCGCGGTCATCGCCGAAGCGGCGCGCGTCGCCGGCGGCGGGCGGGTGCTGATCGTCGACTTCGCCGCGCACGACCGCGAGGAGCTGCGCGACCTGTTCGCCCATGTCCGTCTCGGCTTCGACGACGGCCAGATCACCGGCTGGATGCGCGCCGCCGAGCTCGACGTCGTCCGGCTGCGGCATCTGCGGCCGAGCGACGCCTTTCCGCTGACCATCAGCCTGTGGCTCGGCGAGCGGCCGAAGCTCGCGCAAAGGAAGGCCGCATGACGCTGTCGCTCGCCCAGATGACCGAGGCCTCGCGCGCGCTGGCGACGCCGCTCTACGCCGACCTGCCCGGCGACATCGCCGTGTCGTTCGAGTTCTTCCCGCCCAAGACCGAGGCGATGGAGCGGACGCTGTGGGAATCGGTTGAGGCGCTGACCCCGCTCGCGCCGACCTTCGTCTCGGTGACCTACGGGGCCGGCGGCACGACGCGCGAGCGGACGCACGCGACCGTCGCGCGCATCGTCCGCGAGACGCCGCTGCAGGCGGCCGCGCACCTGACCTGCGTCGACGCCAGTCGGACCGAGATCGACGCCGTCGCCCGCGGCTACTGGGACGCAGGCGTCCGCCACATCGTCGCGCTGCGCGGCGATCCGCCGGTGGCGGGCGCGCGCTTCGAAGCACGGGCCGACGGCTATGCCAGCGCCGCCGACCTCGTTGCGGGATTGAAGCGGCTGGCCGATTTCGACGTCTCGGTTTCCGCCTATCCCGAGCTCCACCCGCAGGCGACGTGCGCCGCCGACGACCTCGACACCCTGCGGCGCAAGCTCGACGCCGGGGCGAGCCGCGCGATCACCCAGTTCTTCTTCGAGCCCGACACCTATTTCCGCTTCCGCGACGCCGCTGCTGCCACCGGAGTCGCCGCGCCGATCGTGCCGGGCATCCTGCCGGTGTCGAACTTCGCCATGCTGCGCAAGATGGCGGCGAGCTGCAACACCGCCGTCCCGGCGTGGCTGGCGCGGCTGTTCGAGGGGCTCGACGACAAGCCGGCGACGCGTCAGCTCGTCGCCGCGACGGTGGCGGCCGAGCTGTGCCGCCGCCTCTATGCCGGCGGGGTCCGCGATTTCCACTTCTACACGCTCAACCGTGCCGAGCTGAGCTATGCCATCTGCCACATGCTCGGCATCCGCCCGGCCCCGGCGGCGGTGGAGATGGCGGCATGAAGTCTTCGGCCGCCGCCGCACGTCTGCGCGAACAGGCCGCGCAGCGCATCCTCCTGACCGACGGTGCCTTCGGCACGATGATCCAGTCGTACCGGCTGGACGAGGCCGACTATCGCGGCGACCTCGACCTCACCGACGACCAGAAGGGCAACAACGACCTCCTCGTCCTGACCCGGCCCGACGTCATCGACGCGATCACCCGCGCCTATCTCGACGCCGGCAGCGACATCGTCTCGACCAACACCTTCAACGCCAACCTGATCAGCCAGAGCGACTACGGCGCGGTCCATCTCGTCCGCGACATGAATCTCGCCGCGGCGCACATCGCCCGGGCGGCAGCCGACGAGTACGCGGCGCGCGACGGCCGGCCACGTTTCGTCGCCGGCGCGATCGGGCCGACCAACAAGACGCTGTCGCTGTCGCCCGACGTCAACGATCCGGGGTATCGCGCCGTGACCTTCGACGAGGTTCGCGATGTCTACGCCGACCAGGCGGCGGCGCTGCTCGACGGCGGCTGCGACTTCATCCTCGTCGAGACGATCTTCGACACGCTTAACGCCAAGGCGGCGATCGTCGCCGCGATAGAGCTGGCCGAAACGCGGGGCTGCGAAATTCCGCTGATGATCTCGATGACGGTCACCGACATGAGCGGGCGCAACCTGTCGGGGCATTCGGTCGAGGCCTTCTGGTATACCGTCCGCCACGCCCGGCCGCTGACCGTCGGCCTCAACTGCGCCTTCGGGGCCGACCTGCTCCGCCCGCATGTCCAGGCCTTGAGCCCCCTCGCCGACACGCTGGTCATGGTCTACCCGAACGCCGGGCTGCCCAACGACCTCGGTGAGTACGACGAGGCGCCGCACACCACCGGGGCCTTCATCGGCGAATGGGTCGCGCAGGGACTGGTCAACATCGTCGGCGGGTGCTGTGGCTCGACCCCGGCGCACATTGCGGCGATGGGCGCGGCGGTCGCCGGCGCTCCGCCGCGCGTCGTGCCGCGGCCCGCGGCGGCGCTCCGCCTCGCCGGGCTCGATCCGATGGTCATGAGCGAAGCGGCCTAGTGGCGACCGCAGCGATCGACCTGCCCGGCGAGGCGCCGGCTCCGCTTCGTGCGTCGTTCGTCAACGTCGGCGAGCGGACCAACGTCACCGGCTCGGCCGCCTTCAAGAAGCTGATCATGGCCGGCGACTATGCCGCTGCGGTCGAGGTGGCGCGGAGCCAGGTCGAAAATGGCGCGCAGATCATCGACGTCAACATGGACGAAGGGCTGCTCGACGCCGAGGTGGCAATGACCACCTTCCTCAAGCTGATCGCTGCCGAGCCCGACATCGCGCGCGTGCCGGTGATGATCGACAGCTCGAAGTGGGCGGTGATCGAGGCCGGTCTGCGCTGCGTCTCGGGCAAGCCGATCGTCAATTCGATCAGCATGAAAGAAGGCGAGGGGCCGTTCCTCGCCGCCGCGCGCGCCTGCCGCCGCTATGGTGCCGCGGCAGTGGTCATGGCCTTCGACGAGGTCGGCCAGGCCGACACCGCCGCGCGCAAGGTCGAGATCTGCGGCCGCGCCTACGACCTGCTCGTCGCCGACGGCTTCCCGGCCGACGAGATCATCTTCGATCCCAACATCTTCGCCGTCGCGACCGGCATCGAGGAACACGACAACTACGGTGTCGACTTCATCGAGGCGTGCCGCGCGATCAAGCTCCGCTGCCCGCACGCGCGGATCTCGGGCGGCGTGTCGAACATGAGCTTCAGCTTCCGCGGCAACGAGCCCGTCCGCCGCGCGATGCACTCGGTGTTCCTGTACCACGCGATCCGCGCCGGCCTCGACATGGGCATCGTCAACGCCGGGCAGCTCGACGTCTACGACACGATCGACCCCGAGCTGCGCGATGCGTGCGAGGACGTCATCCTCAACCGCCCGCCGCGGACCAACGTCACCAACACCGAGCGGCTCGTCGACCTCGCCGAGCGCTTCAAGGGCGGCGCGGCGGCGGAGAAGGCGACCGAGGAGTGGCGCGGCTGGCCGGTCGCGCGGCGGCTCGAGCATGCGCTGGTCAAGGGCTTGGACGCCTACGTCGTCGACGACACCGAGTTGGCGCGACAGGACGCCGACCGGCCGATCGACGTCATCGAGGGGCCGCTGATGGCCGGCATGAACGTCGTCGGCGACCTGTTCGGCGCGGGCAAGATGTTCCTGCCGCAGGTGGTCAAGTCGGCGCGCGTCATGAAGAAGGCGGTCGCCCACCTGCTGCCGTTCATCGAGGCCGAGAAGAGCGCCGGCGCGTCGTCGAAGGGCCGGATCGTCATGGCGACGGTCAAGGGGGACGTCCACGACATCGGCAAGAACATCGTCGGCGTCGTCCTCCAGTGCAACAACTTCGAGGTCGTCGACCTCGGCGTGATGGTGCCGTGGTCGACCATCCTCAAGGCCGCCAACGACCATCAGGCCGACATGATCGGGCTCTCCGGCCTCATCACCCCGTCGCTCGACGAGATGGTCACCGTGGCGAGCGAGATGGAGCGCGCCGGCATGACTATGCCGCTTCTGATCGGCGGGGCTACGACGTCGCGCGTCCACACCGCGCTGAGGATCGCGCCCGCCTATACCGGCCCGACGATCCACGTACTCGACGCGAGCCGCGCGGTCGGGGTTGCCGGTGCGATGGTCAGCGAGACCATCCGCGACGAGCTCGTCGAGCGGACGAGCGTTGAATACGAGGCAATTCGGGTCGCGCGGGCCAACAAGGGCGACAGCAAGCTCGTCCCCCTCGCCGCCGCCCGGGCGAACGCCTTCCGCCCCGACTTCACCGCGCACCCGCCGGTGCCCCCGCGCGAGCGCCGCGTCGTCCTCGCCGACTATCCGCTCGACCGGCTGGTGCCATATATCGACTGGGTGCCGTTCTTTCGCGCGTGGGAGCTCGCCGGCAACTATCCGGCGATCCTGACCGACCCCGTCGTCGGCGAGAGCGCCAGCGCGCTGTTTGCCGATGCGCAGGCGATGCTGGCGACGATCGTCGCGGACAAGTGGCTGACCGCGAATGGTGTCGCCGCCTTCTGGCCGGCGCGGCGCGACGGCGACGACGTGCTGGTGACGGTCGCCGACGCGGGTGACACGAACGGCGACGGTCCTTCTGCGCTGGAGGAGCCGCCCCTTAGCGTCGGAGGGGGCGAGCCGGACGCCGGTACGTGTGAAGTTCGCATCCCTTTCCTCCGCCAGCAGGTCGCCAAGCGCGAGGGGCGGCCGAATTCATGCCTCGCCGATTTCGTCGCGGCGGAAGGCGATTGGCTCGGCGGCTTCGCGGTCACGGCGGGGCAGGGGATCGAGCCGCACCTTGCCCGTTTCAAGGCGGCGCACGACGACTACAACGACATCCTCTTGAAGGCGCTCGCCGACCGCCTCGCCGAGGCCTTTGCCGAGCACCTCCACGAGCGCGTCCGCCGCGAGTTCTGGGGTTACGCCCCGCTCGAGCAGCTTAGCCCCGACGACCTCGTCCGCGAGAATTACGCCGGTATCCGTCCCGCCCCCGGCTATCCGGCCTGCCCCGACCACAGCCCCAAGCCGCAGCTGTTCGAGCTGCTCGGCGCGGCCGAGGCGACCGGCATCACGCTCACCGAGAGCTTCGCCATGCTGCCGACGGCGGCGGTCAGCGGCTATTACTTCGCCCATCCGCAGGCGCATTATTTCGGCGTCGCGCGGGTGGGGGCCGACCAGGTGGCGGACTATGCCGCCCGACGCGGGGTGAGTGTCGAACAGGCGGAGGCATGGCTGCGGCCAAATCTGGACGTATAGCCAGGCGCGAAAGCTATTCGACCGTCACCGATTTCGCGAGGTTGCGCGGCTGATCGACGTCGGTGCCCTTGAGCACGGCAACGTGATAGGCGAGGAGCTGGACCGGCACCGCGTAGACCAGCGGGGCGATCAGCGGGTGGACCTTGGGCATGGTGATCGTCGCGGCGCAGCCGTCGCCGGCGGCGGCAATGCCATCGTAGTCGCTGATCAGGACGATCCGCCCGCCGCGCGCGCGGACCTCCTGCATATTCGATACGGTCTTGTCGAACAGCGGGCCCGACGGCGCGATGACGATGACGGGAACATGATCGTCGATCAGCGCGATCGGGCCGTGCTTCATCTCGCCGGCGGCATAGCCCTCGGCGTGGATGTAGCTGATTTCCTTGAGCTTGAGCGCGCCCTCGAGCGCCAGCGGAAAGTCGGTGCCGCGGCCGAGATAGAGGACGTCGCGCGCCTCGGCGATATTCGCCGCGACGGCGGCGATCGCATCGTCGTAGGCGAGCGCGGCATTGATCGCCGCCGGAGCCTCGGCGAGATGACGGACGATCGCCTTCTCGTCGGCGGCGCTCATCCGTCCGCGCGCGCGGGCGAAGTTCGCCGCAAGCGCGGCGAGCACGGCGAGCTGGCAGGTGAACGCCTTCGTCGAAGCGACGCCGATCTCGGGCCCGGCGTGGGTCGGCAGGAGGAGGTCGGCCTCGCGCGCCATCGTCGAGGTCGGCACGTTGACGACGACGGCGATCTTCTGCCCCTCGCTCCGCGCGTGCTGGAGCGCCGCCAAGGTGTCGGCGGTTTCGCCCGACTGGCTGATGAACAGCGCCAGCCCGCCCGGCTCCATCACCGGGGCGCGGTAGCGGAACTCGCTCGCGACATCGAGGTCGACGGGGATGCGGGCGAACGCCTCGAACCAGTATTTGGCGACCATGCCGGCGTAGAAGCTCGTGCCGCACGCGACGATCGTCAGCCGTCGGATCGCGCCGAGGTCGAAATCGGGGATCGGCAGCGTCACCCGCTCGTCGACGCGCTGGAGGTACGACCGCAGCGTCTGCGCGACGACGACCGGCTGCTCGTAGATCTCCTTGAGCATGAAGAACGGGTAGTTGCCCTTGTCGATGACCTCGACCGTTTCGCCGCTGTCGACGATCAGCCGCTCGACCCGCACATTGGTCCGGTCGTAGATCTCGATCCCGCCGCGCGTCACCGCCGCCCAGTCGCCCTCGGCGAGATAGGCGATCCGCCGGGTCAACGGGGCGAGGGCGTGGGCGTCGGAGCCTAAGTAGTTCTCGCCGTCGCCGTAGCCGACGGTCAATGGCGCGCCGAGGCGGGCGGCGATCAGCAGGTCGGGCTCGGTGCGGAACAACACGGCGAGGGCGAAGGCCCCGTGCAGGCGGGGGAGGACGGTCGCGACGGCGTCGCGCGGAGGCTGGCCGCGTTCGAGCTCGCGCGCGATCAGGTGGGCGACGACCTCGGTGTCGGTCTGGCTGAGGAAAGTCCGCCCCTCGGCGAGGAGCTCGTCGCGGAGCGGCTTGAAGTTCTCGATGATGCCGTTGTGGACGACCGACACGTCGCCGACGATGTGCGGGTGGGCGTTGTCCTCGGTCGGGCCGCCGTGGGTCGCCCAACGCGTGTGGGCGATGCCGGTCGCGCCGGGCAGCGGACTCTCGGCGAGCCGCGCCGCGAGGTTGGCGAGCTTGCCGGCCGCGCGGCGGCGATCGATCATCCCGTCGTGGACGGTGGCGATCCCGGCGCTGTCGTAGCCGCGGTATTCGAGCCGCTTGAGCCCGTCGAGCAGCCGCCGGGCGACGTCGCCGTTCCCGAGAATACCGATGATGCCGCACATTCGCCATCGCCCCTGCCGAGTCCCCCGCCGGGATAACGGGCCGCGGCTTCACCGGCAATGAACCGGATTTCCTAACCACGCAGCGTGGAAGTTGACGAAGGTGACGGCACGCACCCCTTCGATGCGAACCCGGCCGGTTAAGTTGATGCATCAACTTTGGTTAGGTTGAAGGCGGCAAGGGGTGGAGGCGCGGTCATCGCGGCGAGTATGGCATACCGCGGGTGCTGTAGGACAGCGCCATGCCCGCGCCGCGGCCGGCAAGGAAAGGCTGCGGTCAGATCGTGTACGGAACCCTGATCCCCGGCATCGACGCGGGAAAATCGCGGGTGTTGCGCGTGACGAGGACGCGGCCGTGTACCTGGGCGGACGCGAGGATGATGGCGTCGGGCGAGCGGAGGCGCACCCGCTCACGCCGAAGCGCGGCGGCGCGCGCGGCGACCGTCGCGTCGAGTTCGTCGATCCCGAAGCCGTCGAGAAAGCGGAGGCCCTCGTTCACCAGCAGGTCGTTGCCCTTCGACAAGGCTTCGATCCATGCCACGCGGCTGATCCACAGCCGGGTGCCACTATCGGCGAGGCCGCGCAGCTCGTCGTGGGCGGGGGCATGGCCGAGCAGCGCGTCGATCAAGATATTAGCGTCGAGACTATAGCCGCTCATGAGTTGCCGTCGCCGCGGGCGGCGGCCAGCGCGAGGTAATGCGCGCGCTCCCGGTCGTCGTCGTCGGTGAAACACTCGGGCGATTCGGCGCGGACGATGTCATAATCATCGTCCCAGGGGCGGGTCCACTCGGCGCGCCGCCGCCGGTCATGATCATGCGGCTCGATCGTAATGCCATGGCGCGCCCACAGGCCGAATCCGGCGCGGAGCCAATCGCCGGTCGGAAGTTGACCCTTATACGTCGTTACCGCGTCGCGCAGCACGGCGGCGCGGGAAAGACCGCGCTCGACCGCGACGCGGTCGAGCCAACGAATGTCGTCATCGGGCAAGTCAGCCAGAATGCGTGCCATGCTGCATGATATCATCGAGCGACATCGCTTACCAGACCCTTCGCCGCGTCGCTGCCGCGAACCGCGTCGTTTGCTTCCGGCTTCGTCGCGGGAGAATGAGCTGGCGAGTTATAGCAGCGCCCCCTGCGCGTCGGCGTCGCCGGCCGATGCCGCGGCCTTGACCGCGTCGCGCGCGAGCGGCAGGTCGAGGCGCTTGGCGGGCTTGTCGGGGCGGTCGAACACCTCGGCGATCAGGACGATCTGGAGCCGGTCGTACGCGCGGTCGAACAGCGGGTGGCGATAGGTGCCCTCGGCGGCGATCTCCTTGAGCATCGCCGGGGTCGGCAGGTCGAAGCATAGCAGGTAGCCGATCTCCGCCTTCTCGCGGCGGCGGTCGTTGTTGAGCGTCGCCATGTCGGCGCGGCCGGTCTTGCCGCTCTTGACCTGGAAGATCGCCTTGCCGTTCTCGCCCCTGTCGGTGGCGAAGTAGACGATGCCGTCGACGCCGCCGTCGGCCCCCTTCTTGTCGTTGATCCGCGCCTTGTTGCGCGAATAGGTCAGGATCGCCCACTTCTCGAATTCCTTGCGGGTCCGGTCGTCGGGCTTGTTGGCGAGCGCCTGCGCCGAAGCGAGGTCCTTCGGTACGCCGTCGAGGACGATCGTCGCCGCGATCGCCGGCCACTGCTCCTGGTACGTCGTCGCGAAGCGGTCGAGAATGACCGCGATCAACTGATAGATGATGTCGATGCCGATCCACTGCCGGTTCAGCCGCTGCGCGACGGCGACAGTGGTGCCGCACCCGAGGCTGATTATGCAGCAAACGCACCAGCGGTGCGACTCCTGTCACCGGCGACGGCGGCGGGTGTTATCGTTTGAGGTGCGGGCGGTGACTAACCTAAGTAGCATAATTGTTGTCTGGATACGGACGCATTTGTTGCCTACCAATATCGTCGCCATAGGAATAGATAAATATCTGAGTAGTGCGCTCAAGATCATAAGTAGTGTAAACGACGCGGGCATAAACGTAGACCGCGTGCTTCATTTCCGAGATCTTTTGCAAAGCGCTAACCGCGAATGGAATCTTTTGCTTGTTCTGGAGCACTCCTGTCGGTGGAATATCGAAGCACTTTGTCGGGTTTTGGAAGACTGGCATAAGGGTCAGCGGTATCTCGTCAAACGAATAGCCCGCGAACAGCGTTACGTTCGTGGCGGGCGTTGAACCGTAGTTCTTGAACTCAAAAAAGAACTCAAGCTCGCGTCCTTTAGATACGGGGCCAACGTCAGTCACCCGCGCATTATCAAGGTAAACATAGGCTCTAAGCTGACGTTCGGCCGTGCGAGTAGCTACGTCGACATGGGCCTGAGCAGTGTCGGCATTTCGAGCGGCGATAGCCAAAGCACGTATGGTATCTTGCGCGTTATCTTCAGCTATGTTCGCACTCCGCATAGTCTCGTCGGCAGCTCGTTTCGCGAACCACGCAGCGGCAATGGCGGCGAGCAAGGTAGCCAACCCCAAAGCCGTGGCCCAAGCGGCAATCCGTGCTTGCTGGTAGGTAGCAATGGCGCTCGCGTCGGCGGCGCTCGCTGAACGTCGGGCCTCTATGAGATTGTTAGCGGCTTCGCGATGCTGTTCCTCGGCTTGCTCGCAAGCGCCAGCCTTGTCCGCGCGCTTCCGAGCGGCAAGCCGAGCGATGGCCGATGGTTCGCATTGAGCGCCGCCGGCGCGATAGGAAGCGGCCTGTTCCTGGTAGCCGCTGTCACCGGTAAGTTGTGGCTGTTCGGGCTGTAGAGCGTATCCTACCGGCAGGACGGCTAGGAAGCCGACAGCTACAACAATGACGCTCCGATAGCCTCTAGGCATTGGATCAGGATCACCGCTGTAAACTTCCCCCGAAGCAGTTTGTTACGGATGTTCGGCTCCGAGTCCACCACCCCATTCTCCGCCACCCGGGCAAGTCGGCATGAGATGGAGTCCCCGCTTTCGCGGAGATGACAGGAGCGGGGCGGACAGAGGGTTTGCGGGTGGCAACGCCCCTTTATCGCCCCGCTTTCTTCGCCCGCATCGCCGCCGCGAACCGCGTCGCCCAGCCGGGCTTGACGGTCTGCGTCCCCCGCGCAAGCGCCAGCGCGCCCGCTTCGACATCGGCGGTGACGACGCTGCCGGCGGCGACGATCGCGCCGTCGCCGATCGTCACCGGGGCGACGAGGGCGCTGTTCGAGCCGATGAAGGCGTTTGCGCCGATCGTCGTGCGATACTTGAAATAGCCGTCGTAGTTGCACGTGATCGTGCCCGCGCCGATGTTGGCGTCGGGCCCGACGGTCGCGTCGCCGAGGTAGGTCAGGTGACTGACCTTCGCGCCGTTGCCGAGCTTCGTCGCCTTGATCTCGACGAAGTTGCCGACCTTGGCCTTCGTACCGAGGTCGGCCCCCGGGCGAAGGCGCGCGAAGGGCCCGACCTCGGCCCGCTCGCCGATCGTCGCGCCGGCGAGGTGGCAGAAGGCGTGGATCGTCGCGCCGTCGGCGATCGTGACGCCCGGCGCGAATACGACGTGGGGTTCGATCGTCACGTCGCGGCCGACCACCGTATCGTGGGCGAACCACACCGTGTCGGGGGCGACGAGGGTCACGCCGGCGGCCATCATCGCGTCGCGGCGGCGCGCCTGCCAGCCGGCTTCGACCGCGGCCAGCTCGGCGCGGCTGTTGACCCCGGCGACCTCCCACGCGGCAGTCTCGACCACCCGGCTCGGCCGGTCGGCGAGGCCGACGATGTCGGGCAGATAGTATTCGCCCGCGGCATTGGCGTTGCCGACGCGGGCGAGGAGCGGCCACAGGTCGGCGCTGCGCACGGCCAACACGCCCGAGTTGCACAGGTCGACCGCACGCTCGGCGGCGGTCGCGTCCTTGAACTCGACCATCGTGGCGATGATGCCGTCGGGCGCGATGATGCGCCCGTACGCGCCGGGATCGGCCGGGCGGAAGCCGAGGACGGCGGCGGCGACATCGGGGGTTAGCGCGGCGAGTAGCCGCCGCATCGTCGCCGTCTCGACGAGCGGCGCGTCGCCGAACAGGATCAGGACGTCGCCGTCGAACTCCGCCAGCGCATCGTGCGCGGCGAGGACGGCGTGCGCGGTCCCGCGCTGCTCGGTCTGGACCGCGACCGTCGCTCGGCCGGCGATGGCGGCCTCGACCTGCTCACGCCGCGCGCCGGCGACGACGACGATCCGGTCGGGGCCGAGCGCATCGACGCTCGCCAGCAGGTGGAGGAGCATCGGGCGTCCGGCGACGGGGTGGAGGACCTTGTGCAGGTCGCTCTTCATCCGCGTTCCCTGCCCGGCGGCGAGGATGACAACCGCCAGCGGCCGCGACGGGGAGGGGGCGACGGAGGGGGCGGGCATCGCCGCGCCGTGCCACATCGGACTTGCCTTTTCTATCCCCGCGACCGATGGCGCGCGCCATGCGGGGGCCGGGCACCATCGTCTTCGATCTCGACGGAACGCTGGTCGATTCGTCGCCCGACCTGACCGCCGCGCTCAATGTTGCGCTCGCCGACGCCGGCCGCCCGGCGGTCGATCCGGCGACCGTCCGCCATCTCGTCGGACACGGCGCGCGCGCGCTGATCGAGCGCGGGCTGGCGATGTCGGGCGGCGGCGGCGAAGCCGAGGTGGCGCGGGCGCTGCCGGTGTTCCTCGCGCATTACGCCGCGCACATCGCCGACGCGACGCGGCCGTATCCGGGGTGCGCGGCGGCGCTCGACCGCCTCGCCGCCCGGGGTCACCGCCTCGCGATCTGCACCAACAAGCCGGTCGCGCTGTCGGTCGCGCTCGTCGCCGCGCTTGGCTGGACCGAGCGCTTCGCGGCGAACCTCGGCGGCGATTCGCTCAGCCGACGCAAGCCCGACCCCGCGCCGCTCCTCGCTGCGATCGCGGCCGCCGGCGGCGACCCGGCGACCAGCGTCTTCATCGGCGACACCGCGGTCGACGTCGCCACCGCGCGCGCGGCGAACGTGCCGGTGATCGCCTGCGCTTTCGGCTTCGCCGACCGGCCGGCGGG
>CAHJWT010000056.1 GCA_903643075.1 Sphingomonadaceae bacterium
GCGACGCCGACGAGGCCGAAGCCGGCGACCGGCCAGCGCCGGCGTGGCGGCAACCGCCGCCGCGACGGCGGCAAGCGTGATGAGACGAAGCATGATGATCTCCGAATCGACCGCAGATGCAGTCGTCGGCCCCCGTCACGCGCATCTCGTGCCAAGCCTCCGCACCCTACACCCAACGGGTCGGCGGTGCGGCAAAGTGTAAGGAAAACCGACACTTTTGCCGCGCGCCTACTTTCCCGGCCGCGGGTAGGGGATGAAGTCGCCGAGCCCGATCGAGCCGAAGTCGAAGCGCGTCGTCGTGTCGTACAGGCGGACGATGTCGACATTGCACAGCCGGTCGCCGTCGTGGGTGTCGGTGATCAGCGCGAGGTCGCGGCGGAGGAAGCCCGTTCCGTTCGGCGGCCGGTTGACCAGGATCGCACCGTCGCGCATCTCGTACAGGATCGCGGTTTCGGACACGATCGTCGTCGAGCGGATGTTGTGCTGCTCGATGCACGTGATCGGCCGCCCGGCGGTGCGTCCGGCGATCGCCTTGGCGATCTGGTCCTCGCCGCGCGGGGTGGCGACGGCGGGCGCGGCGATCAGGAGAACGGCGAGAAGAGCGGAGCGCATCGGAAATCCCTTCGGCATGACCGCTATCGACGGCGGAAACGGCGAAGGGTTCCGCCGCCCTCAGCGCCGCACGATCCTGTAGACGCTCGCCGGCGGGGCGTTGGCGAGGACCGTCGCGGTGCGCGTCGCGGTCAGGCCGAGGTCGGCGAGGACGTCGCCCGCGACGGGGCAGCGCGGGCCGTAGGTGAACTGGAACATCGCGCCGCCGGGCCGCAGCTCGGCGAACGCCTTGGCGAGGATCGCGCGCACCACCGGCTTCGGCATCGACAGGATCGGCAGGCCGCTGACCACCGCGCCCGCCGCGCCGTCGCCGAACAGCGGTACGTCGCCTAGGTCGCCGGCGCTCGCCTCGACGACGCGGACAGCGGGGAAGCGCTGCCGCATCAGCGCGGCGAAGTCGGGCCCGGCCTCGACCATGACCAGCTGGTCGGGGCGCACCCCGCGGCCGAGGATCGCGCGGGTGAAGACGCCGGTGCCGGGGCCGAACTCGATCACCGGCGCAGCCTCGGGGCCGATCTCGGCAGTGATCGCGCGGGCGAGACCGAGGCTCGACGGCGCGATCGCGGCGACCCTGAGCGGGGCGGCCAGCCATGCGCGGAGAAACGGCAGCAGGTCGCGCGCGGTCCGATCGACGCGGCGCGCGGCGGTGGGCGGCATGACGGCAGGTCTCCGGCGGACGAAGCGCCGCTTTTAGCCCAACCCGGCGGAGCGCGATAGCATCATGCCGCCGACCGCGGTGCGGGCCGGCCGCGACCGATGCTCGCCACCGCGCGCCCTAGTCCGCCGGCCGCGCCTTTGCTACGACCCCCGCCGAACCGGGAGCCGAGCATGACCGCGATTGGACACGACAGCCTGAACACCCGCCGGACGCTGACCGTCGAGGGCAAGGACTACGCCTACTTCAGCCTGCCCGCCGCCGCCGAGGCATTGGGCGACATCTCCCGCCTGCCCTATTCGATGAAGGTCCTGTTCGAGAACCTGCTCCGCTTCGAGGACGGCGTCACCGTCACCCGCACCGACCTCGAGGCGATGGTCCAGTGGGTTCACGACCGCCGCAGCGACCGCGAGATCGCCTACCGCCCGGCGCGGGTCCTGATGCAGGACTTCACCGGGGTGCCGTGCGTCGTCGACCTCGCGGCGATGCGCGACGCGATCGTCAAGCTCGGCGGCGACCCGGCCAAGATCAACCCGCAGGTCCCGGTCGACCTCGTCATCGACCACAGCGTGATGGTCGACGAGTTCGGCACGCCGAGCGCGTTCACCGACAACATGGACCTCGAATACAAGCGCAACATCGAGCGCTACGAGTTCCTCCGCTGGGGGTCGTCGGCGCTCAAGGGCTTCCGCGTCGTCCCGCCGGGCACCGGCATCTGCCATCAGGTCAACCTCGAGTACCTCGCCAGGACGGTATGGACCAGCGACGCCGATGACGGCGCGGTCGTCGCCTATCCCGACACCTTGGTTGGGACCGACAGCCACACGACGATGGTCAACGGCCTGGGCGTCCTCGGCTGGGGGGTCGGCGGGATCGAGGCCGAGGCGGCGATGCTCGGCCAGCCGGTCAGCATGCTCATCCCCGAGGTCGTCGGCTTCAAGCTCGAAGGCACGATGAGCGAGGGCATCACCGCGACCGACCTCGTCCTCACCGTCACGCAGATGCTTCGCGCCAAGGGCGTCGTCGGCCGCTTCGTCGAGTTCTACGGCCCCGGCCTCGACGCGCTGACGCTCGCCGACCGCGCGACGATCGCCAACATGTCCCCCGAATACGGCGCGACGTGCGGCTTCTTCCCGGTCGACCAGGCGACGCTGAACTATCTGAAACTGTCGGGGCGCGAGGCGCACCAGATTGAGCTGGTCGAGGCCTATGCCAAGGCGCAGGGGATGTGGCGCGACGCGACCGCGCCCGACCCGGTGTTCACCGACACCCTCCACCTCGACCTCGGCAGCGTCCAGCCGTCGCTCGCCGGGCCGCGCCGGCCGCAGGACAAGGTGCTACTGACCCAGGCCGACGAATCGTTCGAGACCGAGCTCGCCAGCGGCTACAAGAAGACCGGCGACCACGCCCACGAGCGTTTCGCGGTCGACGGCACCGACCACGACCTCGGCCACGGCGACGTCGTCATCGCCGCGATCACCAGCTGCACCAACACGTCGAACCCCAACGTCCTCGTCGCCGCCGGCCTCGTCGCGCGCAAGGCGAACGCGCTCGGCCTCAAGGTCAAGCCGTGGGTCAAGACCAGTCTCGCGCCGGGATCGAAGGTCGTCACCGACTATTTCGCCGAATCGAAGCTGCAGGACGATCTCGACGCGCTCGGCTTCAACCTCGTCGGCTACGGCTGCACGACGTGCATCGGCAATTCGGGGCCGCTGCCCGAGGCGATCAGCACGGCGATCGCCGACCACGACCTCGTCGCCGCGAGCGTGCTCAGCGGCAACCGCAACTTTGAGGGCCGCGTCTCGCCCGACGTCCGCGCCAACTATCTAGCCAGCCCGCCGCTCGTCGTCGCCTATGCGCTGATGGGGACGATGCGCAACGACATGGTCACCGACCCAATCGGCGAGGCGAACGACGGCAGCAAGGTCTACCTCAAGGACATCTGGCCGACCAACCAGGAGGTGAGCGACATGGTCATGTCGAACGTCACCGCCGAGATGTTCCGCAACCGCTACGCCGACGTCTTCGCCGGCGACGAGCGCTGGCAGGCGATCAGGATCGAGGGCGGCGCGACCTACCGCTGGAACCCGGCGTCGACCTACGTCGCCAACCCGCCGTATTTCGACGGCATGACGATGACCCCGGCCCCGGTCGCCGACATCGTCGACGCGCGGCCACTCGCGATCTTCGCCGACAGCGTGACGACCGATCACATCTCGCCCGCCGGCAACATCAAGGAGGCGTCGCCCGCCGGACGCTACCTCAACGAGCGCCAGGTCAGCCGCGCCGAGTTCAACAGCTACGGCGCGCGGCGCGGCAACCACGAGGTAATGATGCGCGGCACCTTCGCCAACATCCGCATCAAGAACGAGATGGTCCCCGGCGTCGAGGGCGGGGTGACGCGGTTCGTGGCCGAAGGCGGCGACAACGACGGTCGCGGCGAGCAGCTCGCGATCTTCGACGCCGCCGAGAAGTACCGCGCGACGGGAACCCCGCTCGTCGTCGTCGCCGGCAAGGAATACGGCACCGGGTCGTCGCGCGACTGGGCGGCGAAGGGCACAACCCTCCTCGGCGTCCGCGCCGTCATCGCCGAGAGCTTCGAGCGCATCCACCGCTCGAACCTCGTCGGCATGGGCGTCCTGCCGCTCCAGTTCGCAGTCGGGGTCGACCGCAAGACGCTCGGGCTGACCGGCGACGAGACCTTCACCATCACCGGCCTCGCCGACATGAAGCCGAGGCAGACGATGACGGTCGCCTTCGTGCGTGGCGACGGCTCCGCGGGCAGCTTCGAGACGGTCAGCCGGATCGATACCACGCAGGAACTCGAATATTTCTACGCCGGCGGCATCCTGCCGTATGTGCTGCGCAAGCTGGCCGCCTAAATCAACGCGTTATCGCCGGTCTTAACGTTCCATTAATGATGTCGATCTATGCCGTCTCTCAGCGGTATGGGGCGAAACCGTCGTCCTTCCGCGGCGCGGGGTATTACATTATGACGATTCGTTGGCTGCTTTTGGCGACAGTTGCGACCGGTGTTTCGTCTGCGGTTTCAGCGGCATCTCCCGGCGACACCGGCTTCGCCAATCCCGACCTCATCGGTTTCGAGCGGATGGAATATGTCCCGCCCGTGCTTAGCGATTTTGCGCCGGCGATGGGGGCTGCGACGCCGCTCCTCGCCGCCAGCATCGGCGCGCAGCGCCAGTCGCCCGCGTTCGTCCCGACCGCCAAGGTCAAGATGAGCTTTGAAGGCATCAGCCAGTACGACGTCGCCAGCTACGCGCGCAACTTCATCCCACCCGACACCATGGGCGCGGTCGGCACGACCCAGTTTACCGAGTTCGCCAACGGCGGCTTCGCCGTGTTCGGCAAGGACGGCGTCGTCCAGAAGGCGACGTCGGACATCGACTTCTGGGCCGCCGCCGGCCAGGTCGGAGCGAACGGCGACAGCCGCGTGCTGTTCAACAAGGCCGCAAACCGCTGGGTCGCATTGTCGTTCGGACAGAGCGTGTCCGACATCCAGATCGCCGTGTCGGACACCGCCGACGCCGCCGGGACGTGGCGGTCAACCAAGTTCACCGGCTATGCCGGGGTTGCGCCGGGTGACGGCGTCGCTGACTACCCAACGCTCGCGTTCGATACCAAGGCCGTTTATATTGGAACAAACAACTTCAGCGACGCCAACGGCTTCGCCGGGACTACGCTCAACGTCATCCCGTTGAAGAGCCTGTTTAACGCTGCCGCGCCGACTACTGCCGGCCTCGTCCAGATCAATACCCCGTACGACAGCATGACCGGTGGCCGCGACGGCGGCTACGCCATTCAGGGGGTGATGAGCCAAACGCCGAGCGCGACCGGCAAGGTCGAGGCCTTGTCGCTGTTCTACAACACCAATCTGACCTACGACATCGCGAACACCGGTACGCCCGCCGCGACCGAGGTCAACGGCCGCTACATCGGCGGAGGCGACTTCAATTTCGCCGACTATGCCCGGCAGCCGAACACCGTCCCCGACGCCAACCCCAACGCCGACTTCGCCAACAACAACCGCACGATCGACCCGCTCGATCCGCGTATCAGCTCGAACGTCTACGAGATGAACGGGTTGATCTACAGCGTCCAGACGATCGCCCCGCTTCACGACGACCACGCCGCCATCCGCTGGCAAATCGTCAGCGCCGCGACCGGGGAGCTCGTCAGCCAGGGCGCGATCAAGGACGGCGTCCACGACTATTATCAGGCGTCGCTATCGGTCAACGCGCTCGGGCAGGTCGTCATCGCCTACAACCGCTCGGGCTCAGACCCGGCCGATGGCAAAGTCAGCTTCTTCGCGCGCACCTTCACGACCAGCGCCAGCGGCGGCCTCGTCCAGCGTGGTGGCGAGGAGCTGCTCAAGGTCAGCCTCGTCGACGATTATCACAACGGCTCGGTCGACGGCATGGTCGCCAAGGGCCGGCAGCGGTGGGGCGACTATAGCCAGGTCACGCTCGACCCGACCGATTCGAGCAAGTTCTGGGTGATCGGCGAGTTCGCCCGCGAATATAACGACGGGCCCGACCACCCGCTTGGCACCGGCGGCTCGCGCTGGGGAACGTGGATCTCGGAGATCGACGCGACGACCGACACCAACGTCCCCGAGCCCGCAACGTGGGCGATGATGATCGCCGGCTTCGGCCTTGTCGGCACGGCGACACGGCGGCGGCGCGTGGTCGCCTGAGGGCCGCCGTCGCACGGCGGCGACGTAGCCTCCTGTCGCCATAACGTCGCTTGGCCGTTGCGCCGTCGGGACGTAAGGCGTGGCTCGCCGCCTGCCGCGGCGAGAGAAACTCGCCATGTCGACACGGGTAATCATCGCCGCACTGGCTGCCGTCGCGGCCGCCACCCCGGCTGGCGCGATCAGCGTCCGCAACCCCGGCGACCTGTTCACCGGCGCGACGCTGACCGCGCCGGGCCGGTTCGGCGGCGTCGTCGGCGTCCAGATCCAGACCAACGCGCAGGTCGCCGCCGGGCGGGCGACCGCGTGCTCGGGCGCGGTGATCGGCGCGACGTCGGTGATGACCGCGGCGCACTGCCTCCAGGACGACGGCTCGGGGATCAACAACGTCAAGGTCTTCCTGCCGCAGTTCGCCGGCGCGACGACGGTGCTGACCGCGACCGGCACCGCCCTCGCTCCCGGCTACAACCCGGCGCTCGGCGTCGCCGGCGGCTATGACCTCGGCGTCGTCACCCTCGGCACTCCCGTCCCGCGCGGCACGCCGATCTACCTCGTCGACACCGGCACGTCGGTCGCGGCCAACCTCGGCGTCGAGGAGATGGCCGGGCTTGGCACCCTTGCCGCCGGGGCGTTCGGCGACTTGGGGGTGCAGGACGGCCTCAAGCGCTACGGCTTCAACGCGTACGAGGCGACCTTCGCCGACGTGCTCGCCGCCGCCGGCCTCGGGACGTCGGCGGCCGACCCGTTCGACGCCCTCGGCGCGCCGAAGGACAGCCGCCTCGCCTACGACTTCGACGACGGCACCGCGGTCCACGACGTCTTTGGCCGCTACCTCGGCCGGCCCGGCCTCGGCTTCACCGACGGCACGCACTACGACACCCTCGCCAGCTTCGGCGATTCCGGGGCGCCGCACTTCGCGCACGGCCGGATCGTCGGCGTCTCGTCGTTCGGCCTCAGCGGCGCGTTGTTCGAGGGCAGCTGCGCCCTGCCCGGCAGCGTCGATCCATCGTTCTCGGGCGGGTCGTGCACCGACTCGAGCTTCGGCGAAATCGGCGTCGACACCCGCGTCGCCGCGTTCCAGACCTTCCTCGCCGGTTATGTCGCGGCGAGCCACGTCCCCGAGCCGGCGAGCTGGAGCCTGATGGTCGCCGGCTTCGGCCTGATCGGCGCGGCCGTCCGGCGGCGCGCGGTCGCCGGCGGCGAACCGACTCAACGCCCCCTCATGCTAAGCCGGTCGAGGTCCGCCTAGCGGTCGTGCGTATCCGGCCAGCCCGGCACGAGCGCGTTGGTTGCGATCGAGACCGCGCCGTGAGCCGTCGCCCGAGGCCATTCAGGTCCGATTGCGACGGCGGCTCCTGCAGGCAGCCGCCGCCCCTTGTCCTCCGACGCCGGTCGCGCCGTTCAGGCGGCGACCGCCGTCCGGCGACGCCGCGCCGCCGCGCCGACGAAGCCGAAGCCCGCGATCAGCATCGTCCATGCCGCCGGCTCGGGGACACCCATGGTGAAGCCGGCGACCGAGCGCAGATAGTCGATATTGTACGCGGTCGAGACGAAGCCGTTGAACTCGCCGAAGCTGTCGTTGAGGCTGTCGTCGATGTCGCCGAACTCGCTGCCGAAGGTCAGCCCGTACGACGTGACCGACGCCAGCCGCCCGCTGATGAACTGCGGGCCGCCCGAGTCGCCGCCGGCGGTGCTGACCTCGCGCGCGCCGAGCCCGGTGTTGCAGTACTGCGGCGACGCCGGGCCGCCGAAGCCGTCGACGACGAGGCGGCAGGTCGCGTCGTTCGTCGGCCGGCCGTCGTCGAAGTCGGAGATGTACGAATAGGTCGTCTCGCCGGTCGTGCCACCGAAGAAGCTGGCGTCGAACAGTCCTTGGAAGACGGGATCGCCGAGGATCGTGTCGTAGCGGTTGTTGCCCTGCCGCAGCCGTCCGGTGCCGAGGTCGACGCCGATCGCCCCGCCGACATCCGACCGGCCGCCATAGCCGGCGACGTTGAAGCCCTGGCCGATCAGGCCGCCGGTGTAGAGGCCGTACCCAGTGGCGAACGCCGGGGCCGGCGCGGCCAGGGTGACGACGGCGATGTCGTGGTCGTCGATGACGTCGCCGGTGTAGAGCGGGTTGACGCTGAACGAGGCGATGTTGATGCGCACGCCGCCCGGCGGCGGCGCACCCAGCGTGCCGACGACGGCGTCGGGGTCCGGACCGCCGTAGAAGGTCGCCGTCGCCGAAACCGGCGTGATCTTGCCATGGCCGCTGCTGACGCAATGGCCGGCAGTGAGGACGTGGATGCGGTCGCTGAGGAGCGAGCCCGAGCAGATGAAGTTGCCCGCCGCGCCCTCGTTGAGGATCAGCGCGACGACGCCGTTGTCGAACGGCCGCTGCGGCGCGTAGATCGGATTGCCGTTGCTCGCGATCGTCGCGGTCGACGTCTGCCCGATGATGTTGTTCGTCGCGGTCCAGGTCAGCCCGTTCGACGACCCCGACGCCGACTTCGCCGACGCGGCACCCGCCAGTGCCAGTGCGACCAGACCGACACCCGTTACCGCGCCCGTACGGACGCCACGTCCCGCCACCATCGGATATTCCCCTCGACCCCCCACCGGAAATAGCGGGTAGCAGCAAGTTTCCGTACCGACGGCGCGTTGGCAAGGTGAAAAATGCTGCGGCACGGCATGGACCGCGATTTCCTGCGTAGCGTAAACTTATGGTAAACCATCTGCCTGCTGAAATGTGACATTTCGGCATCGCATCGTTTCGGAACGTTGAACCTCGCCGCGACCGGATGTCGGATCGACACAGCCGAATCGCCACCCCTGCCCGGTTGACCCCGGCCGGCATCGGTCTACACTTGCGGCCGTCCCCGGGGGGCCGGCTCGACCGGCTGAGAGGCGGCTGATGGCCGCGACCCGCTGAACCTGATCCGGTTTATGCCGGCGGAGGGAGGGCGCGGCTAGGCTCGCACTCCCGCATTGGAGTGCGTGTGCCATGGCCGACATTAATAGCCCGATCGAAGTCCCCGTCACCACCGGGCCGCTGCCGGGGTCGCGGAAGATCCACCTGCCCGGCACGCTCCACCCGGACCTGCGCGTCGCGATGCGCGAGGTCGTGCTCGAGGCGTCCGCCAACGAGCCGCCGGTGCGCATCTACGATCCATCCGGGCCGTACACCGACCCCGCCGCCAGCATCGACATCCATGCCGGGCTGCCCGAGCTCCGCCGGCCGTGGGTCGAGGCGCGCGGCGACGTCGAGCGCTACACCGGCCGCGAGGTCCGCCCCGAGGACAACGGCCTGACCGGCCGCGCCGCGCTCGACAAGCGCGCCAACACCGAGGCCTTTCCCCACGTCCAGCGCACCCCGCTCCGCGCCGCCGGTGGCCGGGCGGTGACGCAGCTCGCCTACGCCCGCGCCGGCATCGTCACGCCGGAGATGGAGTATGTCGCGATCCGCGAGAACGTCGGCCGCGCCAATATCGCCGTGACCCGCGACGGCGAGGACTTCGGCGCGAGCATCCCCGATTACGTCACCCCCGAGTTCGTCCGCGACGAGATCGCCCGCGGCCGCGCGATCATCCCGGCGAACGTCAACCACCCCGAGGCCGAGCCGATGGCGATCGGCCGCAACTTCCTCGTCAAGATCAACGCCAACATCGGCAACTCGGCGGTGGCGAGCAGCGTCGCCGAGGAGGTCGAGAAGCTCGTCTGGGCGACGCGGTGGGGGGCCGACACGGTCATGGACCTGTCGACCGGCCGCAACATCCACACGACGCGCGAATGGATCATCAGGAACTCGCCGGTCCCGATCGGCACGGTGCCGATCTACCAGGCGCTGGAAAAGGTCGGCGGCGTCGCCGAGGACCTGACGTGGGAAATCTACCGCGACACGCTGATCGAGCAGGCCGAGCAGGGCGTCGACTATTTCACCATCCACGCCGGCGTCCGCCTCGCCTACATCCACCTGACCGCGGCGCGGGTCACCGGCATCGTCAGCCGGGGCGGGTCGATCCACGCCAAGTGGTGCCTCGCCCACCACCGGGAGAACTTCACCTACACCCACTTCGACGAGATCTGCGAGATCATGCGCGCCTACGACATCAGCTTCAGCCTCGGCGACGGCCTCCGCCCCGGCAGCATCGCCGACGCCAACGACCGCGCGCAGTTCGCCGAGCTGGAGACGCTCGGCGAGCTGACGCAGCGCGCGTGGGCGAAGGACTGCCAGGTGATGATCGAGGGGCCGGGGCACGTGCCCATGCACAAGATCAAGGTCAACATGGAGAAGCAGCTCGCGGTGTGCGGCGAGGCGCCGTTCTACACCTTGGGGCCGCTGACGACCGACATCGCGCCGGGCTACGACCACATCACCAGCGGCATCGGCGCGGCGATGATCGGCTGGTTCGGCTGCGCGATGCTGTGCTACGTCACGCCGAAGGAGCACCTCGGCCTGCCCGATCGCGACGACGTCAAGGTCGGCGTCGTCACCTACAAGCTCGCCGCCCACGCCGCCGACCTCGCCAAGGGCCACCCGGCGGCACAGCTCCGCGACGACGCGCTCAGCCGCGCCCGCTTCGACTTCCGCTGGCGCGACCAGTTCCACCTCAGCCTCGACCCCGACACCGCGCTCAAGTACCACGACGAGACCCTGCCCGCCGAAGGCGCCAAGACCGCCCACTTCTGCAGCATGTGCGGCCCGAAGTTCTGCAGCATGAAGATCACGCAGGAGGTGCGCGACTACGCGGCGGGGCTGAACACGGGGGAGATGGTGGCGGCGGGGGATGCGGTTGACGCGGCGGAGGGGATGGCGGCGATGAGCGAGCGGTTCAAGGCGGGAGGTGGAGAGATTTACGTAGGGGTAGAGTAATTTCTCGCCGTCAAGGTACTGGCATTGTCATCTCACGTCTAAACGGCTGCGGAACTGATTTAGTCGGATCAGCCTTCGCGGCTTTTAAATATGCACCAAGAGAAATTTTCAGCTTTTCGCCCCAACTTGGATCACGAATGTCATAGACGGCTACCCGCAGATGCCTGAGGTCAAACGGTACATCATCAAGATTGCCTGTTGTGAAAACTACAGGCTTATGGTCAGCGTGTGCAAGTCCAAGCTCATAAAATACGTTGGCATTCTTTCCCGTCAAATCTGCCAAAAGGACTTTTGCGCGCCGGATTTGCTCCCATATCTGTTCGATCACAGATCCAGTCGAAAAGAGCTCGTCTGCACGAACTGGTTCCAGACCGGCGTCTTTGATAGCTGGTACGAACACCTCTCTATAATATTGATCCATCCACTCGCCGAATGGCATCATCACAAAGCACGTATCCAAAAATTGCCGGCCGGCGATATCGTCAGGCTCGACCGTATTTAGTTCCGGCGTACGGTCGCGAAAGCCACTACGATCAGCACCAGGTTGAGGGCGTTCAACACGAAAAGCATGCAGAAAATTCAAGTTGCTTGTAAAAGTATCGATGAACGCCCGGATGCGCTCACGAGGAATATTAAACTCGCGAAACAATGTATTTTCGAAAAATTCGTCTTCAGGAAGTTTCTTGTTCTGATAAAACTCTTCCACGTTCTTAAAATCATCGACGTTCCTGAAAGCCGAAAAGAGTGCCTTTGGACGATCAGATGGTGAACTAGGTGCAACAATGTCCCGACCAATGTCAGTTAAGCTCACCGGCGATATCTTGCCAGTGCCGGTGACGAGGCCATACTGATTTGCCGAACGCAAAAGGTCAAGAAATCGCCAGTCTGACGTCGAGTTAAATCCGACAGCTTTCGCTATGACGTCAGGCTTCATTGGATTTCCGGCGTTTTTTTCCTCGACCGCTCGAGGAATTTTTATCGCATCCTCCAGTGTCGCCTTTGGAAAGGTCCAAGGTAAATTTGCGGGCTTAGCCTTGACGTCTTTCCCGAATACGACTTCAGCAACCTTACTTTTCTTGGATGACGCAGGAGTCGAGGTCGAGCTCTTTGCTGCACTCTTGAGGCGCGGCTTCTTGGGTGGCTTCTGAGAAGCAGACGCCTTAGGAAATGCGCTCAGTGCCGAATCAGCTGGAACACTGTTTGCTATAGCCTCCTCGATGACCAGATCTGGCCCAACAAGAGTTTTGTCTCGCACGTCCATCATAGCCCTCCATCGAGCTAGTCCTAGCAGCAATGCGGCAAGTAGTAACTAAAGACTAGGGTTGGAAGGGCGCGATGTCAGTTTCAATAATGAT
>CAHJWT010000057.1 GCA_903643075.1 Sphingomonadaceae bacterium
GCGCCGGGGAAGGGCTGGAATGTCGTCCGCTCGCCCCCCGGCGGCGGCGCGCCCTGCGCCTGGCCCTGCGCACTCGCCAGCGGCGACGGCCGGAACACCGTCTTCTGCCCCGGCGCGGGTGGCTTGCCGTCGCTCATCGCCCCTGCCCCTCGTTCGTCGCGACTGTTACCGCGACTGCCTTCTTACGCACCATAGCTCAAGCGCCAGATCGGGCCAGTCGCCGGCGATATACAGGCCGAGCGCCGGGGCCGTCGCGAAGTCGCGCCAGTCGGGGTGCGACCGGTCGAGCTCGAAGTAGATGAAGTTGGGCAGCGTCCGGATCTGCGACGGTGGTGCCGCGATCGGGGCCAGCGGCACGCCGGGCAGCGCCGCCTGGACGAGCTGCTGCATCTTCGCGACGCTGCCGATCTTGACCACCGACGGCAGGTTCCGCCGCACCTCCTCGCCCGGCTTGCGCGTCGACACGGCGAGATAGAAGCGCCCCTGGTCGTACAGTCCGCGATCGGTGATCGTCGACACGTACGCGCCCGGCTGGATCATCTTGAGTTCGAGCTGGACCGCCGAGCGGCTGAACTCGGTCGACAGCCCGGCGCGGAGCGCCTCGATCACCGGCCGGAAGCACATCTCGAGGTCTTCGTGGTCATAGTCGGGAAAGCGCTCGGGGCGGCGGTCGGCGCGGGTGAAGGTGGCGAGTTCCCCCGCCATCGCGACGAAATCGCTGAACAGCCGCTCGGGATGGACCCGGTCGAGGCGCTGGAGGTGGCGGAGCAGCGGCTGCCAGCGGTTGAGCAGCTGGAGCAGCAGATAGGCGGCGAAGGTCTCGGTCCCGCCTTCGGTCCCCTCGACCGCGCGCAGCGACAGTTCCTCCTGCCGGCTCTCGAGGCGGCCCAAGATGTCGACGAGGAAGCCCGCCATCGTCGGCGACGCCTTGATGTCGAGGAGCGGCGGAATGTAGGCGTCGTCCCAGATCACCCGCTTGCTGCTCAGCTCGCGGATGCGGGCGAGGCCGAGCTTCGTCCGCCCGGCGAGGTCGGCCTCCTCGATCCCGAAGCGGAGGTTGGGCAGCGCGACCTCGATCGTTTCGCTCGCGCGGTCGGGGTCGGCGATGTCGACCGCCTCGCGCTCGCCGATCAGGTAGCGCGCGATCCCGGCGTCGCGCGACAGCGGATAGGCGTAGGCGACCGCCCCCTCGGCGCGTGCCGGCAGCGTCAGGTAGACGACCTCGCCGCGGACCTGGTCGTCGACGTCGAAGGCGAGCGGCGGCGCGAGACTGCCGGGAACGTCGACGACCTCGCCGTCGGGCATCACCGCGACCAGCCGTCGGACGCCGACCTTGGCCCCGCTCGCCGCGTCCTCGTCGAGCTGCAACTCGACCAGCCCCCACGGATACGCCGCCGCTCCGCCGAGCCGCGCATGGACCGCCCCGGCCGCGGCGAGCTCGCCCGCCTGCAAATGCTGCGGACGGAGAAAGAGGCCTTCCGACCAGACGGGGGGGGTGGTCACATTCTACTTCGCGAAATACGGGGTGACGCAAATCATCATTTGCTCCGACCTGGTACCGAGGATCGAGGAACGAAGCTCTGGCCTATGGTCGATAGAACTTATGCGACGGCTGATCCAATCGATATGTCGGTCCGCCCCAGAAATCGTTCTGGTAGAAATCCGAAATCCACCGCGTGCCGTCGTACATCGCGATGTGGCCGTCGGGATGCTTGGCGTTCGGTGACTGGATCACGACGATATCGCCCGGCAGGACGTCGTCACCGAGATTTGCGGCGAAGCCGGCGGTCTTGAGATACGACCCGTAATCCTTCGCAGAGACCGGGTAGGTCTGCAATTTCACCCCACCGGCGGCAAGGGCGAGCCTGATGTAAGTCGCGCACTTTCCTTTGGAGCCAAGAACGCTGTGGCTTGCATTGGCGTGAAGCCAAGCGGTCGCCTTGTCGACGTCGAGCCCGCTCGCCCCTTTCGCGATTGGGAATGGACTGGATTTTCTGCTGCCGCCCGGGGAGGCGCCGTTTGCAGCCGTCATTCCGCCGCCACCTCCTCCGGCTCGCGGTCGAGGTTGAGCGGCGGGGTGTCGTCGTTCGCCGGTTCGACGAAGTCGTAGACCAGCACGTCGTTCGGCGCGCTGATCGTGATCGCCGCCACCGCCTTGCCCTCGGCCATCCGCCCGAGCAGCTCGGTCGACAGCGTCGGCAGCATCGCGTTGGTCAGGATGTTGTCGATCATGCGCCCGCCGCTCGCGTTTTCGGTGCAGCGGCTGACGACGTGGTCGATCACCGACTGATCGTAGGTCAGCGTGATCTTGTGGTTCTCGGCGACCCGCTTGACGATGCGGTTCAATTGGAGCCGGACGATCCCGCCGAGCATCTCGGGGCTGAGCGGGAAGTACGGCAGGACGATCAGCCGCCCGAGCAGCGCCGGCGGGAAAACCTTGAGCAGGTCGGGGCGTAGCGCCGTCGCCAGCGCCTCGGGCTCGGGCGCGGTTTCGGGGTCCGACGCCATTTCGGTGATGAGGTCGGTGCCGGCGTTCGACGTGAGCAGGATCAGGCAGTTCTTGAAGTCGATGTAGCGCCCCTCGCTGTCGTCCATGTAGCCCTTGTCGAACACCTGGAAGAACATCTCGTGGACGTCGGGGTGCGCCTTCTCGACCTCGTCGAGGAGGACGATGGAGTACGGCCGCCGCCGCACCGCCTCGGTCAGGACGCCGCCCTGGCCGTAGCCGACGTAGCCCGCCGGCGCGCCCTTGAGCGTCGAGACGGTGTGCGCCTCCTGGAACTCGCTCATGTTGATGACGATCATCGAATCGTCGCCGGCGTAGAGCAGCTCGGCGAGCGCGTGCGCCGTCTCGGTCTTGCCGACACCTGACGGGCCGCACAGCATGAACACGCCGACCGGCTTGTTCGGATTGTCGAGCTTGGCGCGGCTCGTCTGCATCCGCTTGGCGATCGCCTCCATCGCGTGGTCCTGGCCGATCACGCGCTTCTTGAGGTTGTCGGCGATCTTCAGTACCCCAGCGATCTCGTCCTTGACCATCCGCCCGACCGGGACCCCGGTCCAGTCGCCGACGACCGAGGCGACGGCGTTGGCGTCGACCTGCGCGAACACCATCGGGTTGTCGCCCTGCGCGGCATGGAGGTCGGCCATCGCCGACCGCAGAGTCGTGTCGAGGTCGGCGGTATCGCCGCCACCCTCGCTGGCCTCCGACCGTTTGCTCCGCGTGTCGATCACGGCGGCGACAGTCGTCTTCTCGGCATCCCACTTCGCCTGGACCGTGGCGAGCGCGGCGCGCGCGTCGTCGAGCGCGGCGTCGACCTCGACGATCCGCTTCGGGTCGCCCATCGCCGACGCCGCCTCGCGCACCGCGATCTCGCGCTCGACCTCGAGCAACTCGACGCGGCGATGGCGGTCCTCGACCGGCGCCGGCGTCGCGTGCTGGCTGACCGCGACGCGCGCGCACGCGGTGTCCAAGAGGCTGACCGCCTTGTCGGGGAGCTGGCGCGCCGGGATGTAGCGCTGGCTCAATTTGACCGCCGCTTCGAGCGCCTCGTCGAGGACGATGACCTTGTGATGCTTGACCATCGCGTCGGCGACCGATCGCAGCATCGCGATCGCCTTGTTGGTCTCGGGCTCGCCGACCGCGACCGTCTGGAAGCGCCGGGTCAGCGCCGGGTCCTTCTCGAAATACTGGCGGTACTCGGCCCACGTCGTTGCCGCGATCGTCCGCAGCTTGCCGCGTGCCAGTGCCGGCTTGAGCAGGTTCGCCGCGTCGCCGGTCCCAGCCGCGCCGCCGGCCCCGATCAGGGTGTGCGCCTCGTCGATGAACAGGATGATCGGCTTCGGCGATGCCTCGACCTCGTCGATCACGCCGCGCAGACGCTTCTCGAACTCGCCCTTGACGCTCGCGCCGGCCGACAGCAGGCCGATGTCGAGGCTGCGAAGCGTCACGTCCTTCAGGACCGGGGGGACGTCGCCGTCGGCGATCCGCCGCGCGAAGCCCTCGACCACCGCAGTCTTGCCGACGCCGGCCTCGCCGGTCAGGATCGGGTTGTTCTGTCGCCGACGAAGCAGGATGTCGATGCACTGGCGGATCTCGGCGTCGCGACCGACGATCTTGTCGATCTCGCCCGACCGCGCCTTGGCGGTCAGGTCGACCGAGAACTTCGCCAGCGCGCTGTCGCCGTCGGGCTCGGCGTTGCCCGCCGCCGCATCCGCACCGCCGCCGGCCGCCGCGCTGCTGCCCGAGCCGAGCCGCCCGCTCTCGCTCGCCTCGCTCGACGACCCGAGGAGGCCGGCAAACCCCTCGCCGAGCTTGTCGGCGTCGATCTTACGATATTCCTTCGAGATGCTGAACAGGACGTTCTTGAGGTTCGGCGTCTTGAGCAGGCCATAGAGCAGGTGGCCGCCGCGGACCTTGTTCGCGCCGAACTGGAGCGAGGCGTACAGCCAGCCCTTCTCGACCGCTTCCTCGACCTGCGCCGACAGGTCGACCGAACTCGCCCCGCGCGGCAGGTTGTCGAGCGCGGTGACGGTGTCGCGGCCGAGCGCGCCGTCGTCGAGATTGAAGTGGCGCTTGATCGCGGCGAAGTCGCCGTTGGCGTCGGCGTTCATCGTGTGCAGCCAGTGGACCAGTTCGACGTACGGGTTGCCGCGCAGCTTGGTGAAGCCGAACGCGGTCTCGATGCTCTTCAGCGCCGACGGCGCCAACCGCCCGAACAACGCACTCCTGCTGATCTCGGCCATGATCTATCCCCTCTGCTCACGCCGCGCGTGCGGCGACATCCCTTAATGCCAGATCGCGACGCGTTCGGGCAGTCCCCCGCGGCGCGACCCAGCTCGTCCAGCCCAACCGCGTCGTGCCCAGTCGTGCCGGCGCGATCGCCGGTTCGGCGATCGTTACCCGTGCGCTCCAGTCGAGATGGCCCGGGAGCGCCGCGCGCGCCGCCTCGCCGAGCAGCCGGTTGGCGTGACCGCCGGGCAGCAGGTCGGTGAGCCCATCCATCGCCGCGACGCCGATCTCGAAGGCGACGTCGAACTCGACCGCATAGAAGCGGCTGCCAAGCGTCGCGCCGCGCCCGATCGCGGCGTGGGCGCGGCCGATCGTCGTCCGCGCGTCGGGCGCGATCGGCCGCCACCGGCCGACCGTCTCGACGACCTTGACCGGACGCTCGAGGAGGTGGCTGAGCAAGTCGCCGACCACCGCCGCCGAGCGCACCCCGGCGAGGAACCCGGCGTACGGCAGCCGCCGCCAGCCGTCGAACGCGTCGCCCGACTTGTCGGGGCGCGGCCGCGTCGCGGCGTCGACGAAGCTGAGGTCGGCGGCCCCGCTGACCGCGCCGACGTAGCCGGCGAAGCGGTCGTCGGCCGGGCGGTCGGCCTGGGCACAGCGGTCGGCCTCGGCCCATGCGCGGTAGAAGCGCTGGAGCGCGCGCGCCGAGATCAGGTCGAGGAAATCGGCGAATGGGGTGTCGCCCTTCTTCCGCCGCTCGAAGATCGCGAGTTCGGTCAGGTGGATCGGTAGCGCGCCCATCGGCCCGGTCAGCCCGAGGTGCTGCGACCGCGCCATCGGCCGGCGCTTGCCCGGCACGAAGGCGGCGAGCGTCGTCCGGGGGAAGTCCTGCGACGGCTGGTGGGCGAAGTCGACCGCCTCGCGTGCGGGATCGAGCGCCTCGCCGATCTTGGGACCCGCGGGTGTCGCCGCGTCGACGCCGCGCCAGAAGGCGAACGCCCCCCACCGCGTCGGGTCGGCCTCGACCTCGGCGAGCAAGGCGGTCAGATGGTCGGTCGGCGTCCCTGCCATGCCCCCCACCCCCACGTCAGCCCGTTGTCGGCGCGAACCTCGCATTCGGCGAAGCTGTTGATCGCCGCGAATTCGGACAGGAAGCGCGCGACGACGCTGGTGAACAGGTACGCCGTCGCCGCCTCGTAGCTGCCCATCGCGACATCGAGCGTCAGTTTCTGCCCGCGCTGGAAAGCGACGCGCATGTCGCCCGCGACGCGCCGCGTGACCTTGGTCGCGGTCAGCCCGACGATGCCCTGGATTTCGCGCCGCAACGCCGGGGCCTCGTCGCGGACGTACAGCGACAGGTGGTCGGCGAGGAGATCGGGGGCACCGTCGTCGCGCACGAAGCCGTCGTGCCCGGGGGCGAGGTGGCTGACGATCCGCCAACCGCCGTCGACCATCCCCATCGGCGGCTGCGGCCGTGTCGGCCCGCGCAGGATCGTGATGCCTGCAACCCCCTTGGCGTCGGCGAGCGACAGGTCGAGCGCCCCCGCCCCCGGCCGCAGCCGTGTCGCCAGCGCGCGGTTGGTTACCAATCCGCGCAGGCCGAGCTCGGTGATCCCCGCCGCCAGCGCCGGTTCGCCGGGCGAACTGAGGCTGATCCACGTCTCCGACCCGATATAGTCGTTCTCGCGCCGCCGCCGCGTCTCGGCCTCGGACAGGCGGCGGAGCTTGCGGCGCAGCGAATAGAACAGCGGCCGCACCCCGCGTTGCGCCCGCCGTGCATAGAGCGGCAGCGCCGGCACCCCGATCGCGTCGCCCTTGGCGAAGGCGGTGACGGTATCGAGGCGATAGACCTCGTAATCGAGCGCGGCGGTGCGGTCGGGCAGGATCAGGTGCTCGTGCGTCCGCCGGTCGACGATGACGCGGTCGAAGCGCTTCTCGAACAAATTGATCACCGGCGTCGCGAACAGGACGACGGTGTCGCCCGACACCGCCGACGCGAGCGCCGGGATCGACCGGCGGAACAAAATGACGATGTCGACCGCCTTCTCGGCGCGCGCCATCCCCGCCTTCAGTCCGGTCAGCTTGGCGAAACGGAACTTCTCGGGCAGCGCGAAATATTCGGCGAGCAGGCGGTAGCCGCGGAACGACCGCGCCTCGTTCGGCAGGAGCGCCTCGTCCTCGGTGAACCCGAGCGGTTCGACCGGCCCCGCCGGCTCGATCCACGCCGACCGCCGGCCGCGTTCGGGGGCGACGACGCGGACGCCGACGCACTCGCTCAGCACCTGCTGGTGGACGAGGTTCGGCGTGTCGCCGCCGCCGTCGAAGAACAGCGGCAGCTGGTCGATGCCCATCCCGGCGATCGCCTCGGCGGTCGTCGCGTCGAGCCGCAGCCGCAACGCCGCGTCGCCCGGCGCGCCGTCGGTCGCCGCGGCGACCGCCGCCCGCGTCGGCAGGTATTCGACCCCGCCGAGCTTGAGCGGATACAGCGTGACGTCGAACCCCGTGCGGAACTGAACCGGCAGCGTCGCGTCACCGGTCAGCGCGGCGACCAGCGCCGACCCGCGCGGGTGGAGGACGCCGCCCTTGATCCCGGCATCGTCCTTCGGCCGGATCGCGACGATGCCCATCGCCGGCGTCGTCGCGAGATAGTGCGGATAGGTCGAATCGAGCAGGTACTGGGTGAAGACCGGAAACTGCTCGTCCATCTTCAACCGGACGCGCGCGTTGAGATACGCGACGCCCTCCATCAGCCGCTCGACGTGCGGGTCGGGATCGGTCGGCGCGTCGAGCCCGAGCAGCCCCGCGACCTGGCGGTGATCCTCGGCGAACTCGCCGGCGCGCCGTCGGAGATAGCTTAGCTCGCGGTTGTAATGCCCCAGCAGGCGAGGGTCGATCGCGCTCACAGACCGACCGAGACGTCGCCGGTGTCGAGCGTCACCGCGGTCTTGAACTCGACGTAGCGATCGTCGATCGCCCCCTTGAGCTCGCCGTGGATGACGAAGCGCAGCTTGTTCTCGTCGTCCGACATCGCCTTGTCGAAGCTGACGTTGACCGACTGCGCGATCAGCCGCGGCTCGAAGTTGCGGACGGCGTCGGTCAGGTCGCGCGCCCGCCGCTCAAATGTCTCGCGGTTGATCGTCAGCGAGGTGAGGTCGGGGACGCCCTGGTTGATCACCGAGGTCCGCACCTCGGGATAGTCGTCGAGGGGGACCGCCGCGGCGAAATGGATGTCGTTCAGAACCCACGCGATGTCGCGCATCACGCAATTGCGCAGCTCGGCTTCGTTGAACCGGTCGAGCGTCGCGATGTAGCACGGCGCGATGTCGCGGCTGCCGTCGCCCTTGGTCCGCGCGAGGCCGCCGATCAGCTTGTCGATGACCGACGGTTTGAGCGGCCGGCTGTCACGCACCATCAATCCAGACGCAGGTCGCGCAGCGCCAGGAATTCGATGTCGTCGGCATCGGTCGTCAGCAGGCGCTGACCGATGCCGACCTCACCGCCGCCGGTGTCGATCCACTCGGTCGCCCGGGCGAGGTTGAGCAGCGGCTTGCCGTGCGCCTGCGTCCCCGGATAGACGACGGGAACCAGTCCGAGCGACGTCTGCCCCGAGCGCAGTTCGATCTCGACCGCGTGGAATACGAAATCGCGCAGGTCCTCGGGCTCCTTCGCCTTCAGCCGCTTGCATGCCGCGAACGGGATGAAGCCGTAGGCGTCGCCGACGATGACCTCGAGCATCGGCCCGAAGCGCGTGTCGGCGTCGGCGATCCACTCGAACGCCTTGCCGTCGAGCGACCCCGGCGTCGCCGGCGCCGCGGCCAGCGCCGCCTCGCTTTTCGCCGCGGCATCGGGCGCGACCATCGTCGTCGCCCGCAAGGCGTCGAGCAGGCCCTCGACCCACGGCTCGCTGCCGACGAGCGACACCGGCTTCTCCTTGCCGGCGAACACCGCGTCGCGCGCCTTCATCGCCCCGAGCGCCTGGCCGAAGACGTTGGCCATCATCATCGCCTTGGGGTCGGCCGCGGCGAGCGCCCGCAGCTGCGTCGCCGCCTTGTCCCATTCGCCGGCGACGGCGATCAGCTGCCAGAAGAACTGGCGCGCGCGCGCGTCGCCCGGAGTTCGCCGCAGCTCCTCCGCCAACATCGCGCGCGCGCCGGCCACGTCGCCGGAGCGGAGCAGTCCCTGCGCGTCCATGCTCCGCCCCCAATTGTCCGGATCAGCCGGCGATGTTCTGCGCGATCTTCCACGTGTAGGGGACGACCGTGTCGGCGGTGCCGTCGGCCTTCTGCGGCGTATACTCGAACTTCACCGTCGCGAAGTTCAGCGTCACGTTCTCGGTCAGCCGATCCTCGCCACCCGAACCGCCGGTGCTAATCGAGCTGATGATGAAGTCGCTCATCGTGATCTTGATGTACTGGACGACGTTCTCGCCGGCCTTCTGCACGGTGAGAACCGCGTCGCCGGTCGTGTTCTTGCCGTTCAGGCAGAGGAGCTGGAGCTTCGGCGACGACTTGTCGACATATTTGGTGAACGACAGGTCCTGGACGTTGGCCTTGCCCGCGCCGCCGCCGGTCGCGGTGTGCATCGTCCCGCTCTGGCTCAGGCCCCACGACCACGCCAGCACGTCGATCTCGGCGGTGTGCCCGTTGCCGACCGACTCCCCGTCCGCGCCGGGGATCTTCATGAACATATCGACTGCCATTGATCTTCTCCTGTTGGGGATGTGGAAATTTGCTCAGTCGCCGAGACCTATCCCCCTGCCTGGCGGAGCGAGGACGTCATGCTGAGCGAGATGTCCATGCCTTCCATCTGGAAGTGGGGGACGAACTGAAAGCTGGCCCGGTAGTAGCCGGGATTTTCCTCGTCCTCGGCCAGCTCGATCGCCGCCGCCTTGAGCGGCTGCCGCGCCTTCTGCGCCTCGCTCGACATGTCGGGCATGCCGTCGACGTAGAGGTTGACCCACTGCTGCAGCCGGTTCTGAAGCTGCGTCACCGTCGGCGTGCCGCCGACCCAGTCGCGGACCATGCACTTGAGGTAATGGGCGAAGCGCGCGCTGGTGAACAGGTACGGCAGCCGCGCCGACAGCCGCGCGTTCGCTGTCGCCCCCTTGTCGGCATATTCCTTCGGCATGTGCAAAGTCTGGCCGCCGATGAAGGTCGCCTGGTCGGTATTCTTGCGGTGGATCAGGCCGATCAGCCCCGCCGCCGACAGCTCGCCCTCGCGCCGGTCGCTGATTGCGACCTCTGTCGGGCACTTGACGGCGGTATCTCCCTCGTCGGTCGGGAACATCGCCGTCGGCAGGCCCTCGACCGTGCCGCCCGACTGGACGCCGCGGATGCGGGTGCACCAGCCGAACTCCTTGTGCGCGGCGGTGATGCGGACCGCCATCGCGTGCGCCGCGTTCATCCAGTTGTACTTGTCGTGATCGCCGCCGGTGTCCTCCTCGAAGGCGAACTGCTCGACCGGCTCCGACGTCGCGCCGTACGGCTTGCGGGCCAAGACACGCGGCATCGTCAGCGCGATGTAGCGCGAATCGTCCTTGGCGCGAAGCGACCGCCACGCGGCGTATTCCGGCGTGTCGAAGATCTTGGCGAGGTCGCGCGGCTTGGTCAGGTCCTGCCAGCTGTCCATGCCGAACAGCCCCGGCGCGGTTCCCGAGATGAACGGCGCGTGCGCCGCGCTCGACACCTTGGCCATGCCCTCGAGCACCTCGACGTCGGTCGGGCTCTGACTGAAGTAATAGTCGCCGACGAGACAACCATAAGGCTGCCCGCCGAGCTGGCCGAATTCCTGCTCGTAGACGCGCTTGAACAGCGGGCTCTGGTCCCACGACGCGCCGCGATAGCTGCTGAACATCTTGCGCAGCTCGTCCTTCGAGACGTTCATCACCTTGATCTTGAGATCGGTCGACGTCTCGGTGTTGAACACCGTGTACTGGAGCCCGCGCCACGCCGATTCGAGCGCCTGAAACTCGTCGTTGTGAATGATGACGTTGACCTGCTCGGTCAGCTTGCGGTCGAGCGACGAGATCATGCTCTCGATCGTACCGATTACGTCGCCGGGCATGACGCTCGAGCCGGCGAGCGCCTGCTCGGCGAGAGTGCGGACGGCAACCTCGACCCGGCTCTTCGCCTCGTCGCTGCGCGGTTTGAACTCCTTCTGGAGGAGCGCCGAGAAGTCGTCGGTCGTGACCTCGGCGGCCGGTGCGCCCGATGGTGCGAGCGCGGCGGGATCGGTAGCCATTTCTTCCCCCTAGATCTAAGCTTCGGTCGACTCGGCCGCCGAGCGCGCCTTCGATTCCGCGGCGAGCGTCGACAGCAGCTCGGGATTGCTGAGCAGCTGGTTGATCACCCCCTCGGCCTTGTCCTTGCCGTCCATGTACGCGAGCAGGTCGGACAGCTGCCGCCGTGCCTCGAGCAGCTTGGCGGTCGCCGGCACCTGCTCGGCGACGCGGCCGGGCGTGAAGTCGTCCATCGAATTGAAGGTCAGGTCGACCGCGAGCTTGCCTTCGCCGGTCAAGGTGTTCTCGGCGTAGAACGCGGCGCGCGGCGCGATCGACTTCTGGAACTCGCCGAAGTTGTCCATATCGACGTTCGAGAAGTCGCGCTCGCCCATCGCCTTCTTCTCTTTCTCGGACTTGCCGGAAAGGTCGGACATGATGCCCATGACGAACGGCAGCGCGACCTTCTCGATCGAGCCGTAGGTCTGGACTTCGTATTCGATGTGCACGCGCGGCGCACGATTGCGCTTAATGAACTTCTGTCCGTCCTGCGCCATCTCGGCCTCCCCGACTCACCCGCTACCCGACTCCGGAGTCGGGCGCCGCGTCATCTCTGCTTCACTCGGTCTTGATTGCCAAGAGCCTAGTCGCCTCGTCGACCCCGTTCGGCGCGATTTCCGTCAGCAGTTCGACGAAATCCTTGTTCACCCAACTGTTGACGCGGCGCAGCATCAGCGGGACCGGGCTCGACGGCTCGATTTCGGCGTAAAAGCGCAGGATCGCTTCGATCGCCGCACCGACCTCGGCGCGGTTCCGCGGCGTGTCGGCGGAGAAGCTGCGCGGCTTGGCCGGTGTGGCGGCACCGGGCACCCCTGGGGTCGCGTCGGCGGCAACGTCGCCCTCGGCGGCGGCGGTCTCGATGACGGCGGCCGGATCGGGGAAGGCGTCGAGGAAGCCGGCGATCGACGTCTCCATCGACTTCAACTGCGCGATGATCGGGCCGAAGCTCGGCGAGTCGACCGAATGATCGTCGTACGCCGCCATGATGTCGTACAGCACGTCGCCGGCCGCCTTGAACGCCGGGGCGGCGGCGACGACCTGGCCGCGCAGCACCGTCGCCAGCGCCGTCGCCTGCGCCGCATCGATGCTGTCGTCGCCGCCGGCCCCCGCCGCCGTGTCGGCGGCGAGGGCC
>CAHJWT010000058.1 GCA_903643075.1 Sphingomonadaceae bacterium
GGGCGAGCCCCGCCATCAGCTCGCGCCGGTCGACGCCGGCCCCGTGGGTGAAGCGGTCGTACAGGTCGATCATTGCCTGCGTGACGGGGGGGCGGTCGGACGACATGGCAAAAGCTCCGTGGCTCGCTGCCGCTATGCCCGACAGCCGTGACCGACGAAACGACTTTTGTCGGTGGCGACGGGTCACCATCGTCTATCGTTGTTGCCGTTGGGTGACAGGGAGCGGCAATCTCGCATCGGCGCGCGCGGTTGTGAATTGCCTGGCGGCAACAGCCCTCTAGGGTGTCCCCCGGCAAGAGCGACGTTCGGGGGTGCATATGACGATCAGGGCATTATTGCTCGGTGGCGCGATGGCGATCACCGCGTTCGATGGCGGTGTGGTGCAGGCGCAGGCGGTCGCGGTCGGCCCGACGGCGACGGCAAGCGCGCCCGAGGCCGGCAGCGCCGAGGACATCATCGTCACCGGCAGCCGCATCCGCCGCGATCCGCTGGCGCAGGAAAGCCCGGTCATCGTCCTCGACCAGGAATCGATCCAGCGCACCGGCCTGTCGGCGATCGCCGACGTCCTCCAGCGGCTGCCGAGCGCGAGCGGGGGATTGAACTCGAAGGTCAACAACAGCGGCAACATCGGCAACCCGCCCGACGGCGGCGGTGTCGGCGCGGGCTCTGCCGAGATCGACCTCCGCTATCTGACCGCCAAGCGGACGCTCGTGCTGGTCGACGGCATCCGCTTCGTCAACGGCGCGAGCGCGAGCGGCATTCCGTCAACCGTCGACCTCAACACGATCCCGGTAAGCTCGATCGAGCGCATCGAGGTGCTGCAGTCGGGCCAGTCGCCGCTCTACGGCTCGGACGCGCTCGCCGGCGTCGTCAACATCATCACCAAGTCGGCGCAGGAGGGGCTGCAGGCGTCGGCCCAGTTCGGCACCTTCCGCCAGGGCGACGGCCACACCCAGGATTACAACGCGAGCTACGGCATCAAGCTGCCGACGACGAACATCGTCTTCGGCGGCAGCTACGTGAAGCAGGAGGCGGTGCGTACCGCCAACCGATCGCAGTCGGCGTTTCCCAACCCGGGCCAGACGAGCTGCGCCGATCCGATCGGCGGGTGCAGCAGCGCGACGCCGAACGGCCGCTTCGTGTTCAACGCCGGGCAGCAGGCGTCGCTGCCGGACGGCGGCAGCATCACCCTCAAGACTTCGCCGATCGCCGGCACGCCGCGCTTCGACCCGACCAACCCGACAGGGCCGAACAGCGACTTCAAGGTGTTCACCTCGGCCGACCGTTTCAATTTCTCGCCGTACAACTACTACCTGACGCCGTCGGAGCGCTACGGCGGCTTCGTCAGCATCAAGCAGCAACTCGGCTCCGACATCAACCTGCGCGTCAAGGCCGAGTACAACCGGCGCAACTCGCAGAACCAGGCCGCCTTCCTGCCGCTGTTCGTCGGTCCCGACGCCGGGAACGGCAACCTGCTCGACACCATCACGATCGACCGGACCAATCCGTATAACCCGTTCGGCCAGCTGTCGGCCGGCGGCCCCGGCGTGCCGCCGGCGAACTACAGCTTCATCGCCCGCCGCCTCGTCGAGGCGGGGCAGCGGACCTATACCCAGCATGTCGACACGTTCAGCGGCACGGCGACCCTCGACGGAACGTTCAAGGTCGGCGACCACAAGTTCTACTGGGACGTCAACGCGACCTTCGGCCTCAACGACGCGCACCAGACCTTCACCGGCAACATCAACGCCGCCAAGCTCGCCCAGGCGCTCGGGCCGGTCGCGCTGTGCACCGCGCCGTGCGTCCCCTTCGACATCTTCGGCGGGGCGGGGTCGGTCACCCCGGCGATGCTCGATTTCGTCGGCTTCACCGAGCGGGACAGCAGCCAGCAGACGCTGTTCGACTATACCGCCAACGTCAACGGCAACCTGTTCGACCTGCCGGCGGGCCCGGTCGGCGTCGCCGTCGGCTACGAGCACCGCTACCAGTTCGGCCGCTTCGACCCCGATCCGGTCATCGTCGCCGGGCTCGGGGCCGACATTCCCGCCCAGCCGGCAGTCGGCCATTACAGCACCAACGAGGTCTACGGCGAGCTCCGCATTCCCCTCCTGAAGGAGAAGCCGTTCTTCTATTCGCTCGATCTCGACGGCGCGGTCCGCTACGCCGACTATACGACCGGGTTCAACAGCACGACCTACACCGGCACCGCGCTGTGGAAGCCGGTCGCCGACCTGCTGCTACGCGGCAGTTATGCCACCGGCTTCCGCGCGCCGGCGATCGGCGAGCTGTACGGGGCGGCGTCGCGCGCCGACGCGCCGATCAACGACCCGTGCACCAACGTCCCGGGCTCGCCGTACCAGACGTCGGCGGTCGTCCGCGCCAACTGCACCGCCAACGGCGTGCCGGCGAACGGCAGCTATCAGGAGCCGACCGGTGGCCAGCTCGGCGTCCTGACCGGCGGCAACCCGAACCTCAAGCCCGAAAAGTCGTACACCATCCTTGCCGGCGCGGTCTATTCGCCGGCGTGGGCGCGGAACAGCCGCTTCGCGAGCGTCGTCAGCCTCGAGGGCAACTACTACGACATCCGCGTGACCAACGCGATCGCCCCGACCGACGCGCAGCTGACGCTCAGCCGCTGCGCCACCACCGGCGATCCCTTGAGCTGCGCCGCGATCACCCGGACGCCGTCGGGGCTGATCTCGCGGATCAACGCGGTGCTGCAGAACATCGGCGGCATCCGTACCCGCGGCATCGACCTGACATTCAACTACCGGTCGCCGAAGACCGGCTACGGGGTCTTCGGCCTGTCGCTCAACAGCAACTATCTGCTCAAGTATACCGAGACCTTCCCGGCGGCGGTCGGCTTCACCACGACCAACTACAAGGGCACGACGCGCGGCTTCCCCGATCAGTCGTACCCGCGGTTCAAGGGCACCGGCGTGGTCGACTGGCTGATCGGCGACATCGATGCGTCGTTCACCGGCCGCTACATCAGCCACGTCTACGAAACCGGCAGCTTTGCCGGCAACCGGCTCGGCGACACCTTCTACGGCGACGTTCGGCTGACCTTCACGCCGGCGCAGCTCCAGCACAAGGTCGAGTTCACGGTCGGCGTCAACAACGTCTTCAACAAGGCGCCGCCGCCGTGCTTCAGCTGCACCGGCCCGAACTACGATCCGACGACCTACGACGTCCCGGGGCAGTTCGGCTACCTCCGCGCGGCGCTCAAGCTGTAGCCCGCGTCGCCGCCGCGGTCACGCGGCGGCGGTACGGCGGCGGCTCACGCCGACGAGGCCGAAGCCCGCCGTCAGCAGCGCCCACGTCGCCGGCTCGGGGACTGCTGCGGTCAACCGCGGCAGCGGATCGGTCGAGAAGGATCCGGTCGTCGTCGCGGCGAATGAGCGCAGCGCCTGGTTCCGTCCGGCGGCAAGGCCGTGGGAAATCGACGACATCGCGATGGCGAGGTCCTGGTCGGTCGTCCGCGCGAAGTCGATGAAGTCCGACGAATAGGTGATCGTCTCGCCGGGGACCGAAGTCGAGGCGTTGGCGCTGCCCGAGGTCGCGCCGGCCTGGCCGGCGATCGTGCCGCCGGCGAAGGTCGCCGACAGCAGGTTCGCGCCGGTATGATAGACCGCCTGCTTGACGTGCAGGTCGGCGGTGCCGGTGTAGGTGAACGAGAAGCTGCCCGACATGATCGGCTGGTAGACGAACCCGCCCGCGGTCTGGGCGATCGAACCGGCGGTCGCCGTGGCGTCGAAGCGGTACGACGCGTCGAGCGCGCCGAGCGTGTACAGGCCCGGGTTGAGGAAGGTGAACATCGCCGCGACGGCTCCCGGCGTCGTGCTAGTCGGCGTCGCGATGGTGAAGAAATGGCCGCCTGCGGTGGCGATCGCCGACGCCTGGCTCGCCGCGACCTGCGCCGGCGTCCCGACCGACGAATAGGTCGTGCCCAGCCGCTGCCAGTACATGTTCGCGCCGCCGACCCCCGAATAATTGGCGAAGCTGGTGATGTCGGCCGCGGCCGGTGCGGCACCGGCCATCGCCACCGCGGCGGCAGCCAGCGAGATCGTCAAGCGCGTCATTGTCGGACTCCCACCCGTTTCGTCCGACCGGCAGCGGAAGCGCATCCGGTCAGGAGGGATAACGGCCGGTCGTCGGCAGGGTTAATAGCGTAACCGTTCGTCGCGCAGGCTTTCGACGATCGGGACCGCGGCCGCACGACGGCCGCCGGAGGTGGAGGGGCCGCCGCGACGGCGCGGCGCCCCCCCCCGCGTCCTATGCGTTGACCAGCGGTCCCTCGCCGTCGGCCGCAGCGTCGGCAGCCGGGCCCTTCCTCACCCGCTTCGGCTTCGGCGCGGCCCTGGTGATCTCGAAGGCGAGCGCATCGTCCTTGACGTGGACCCGGACCTCGCCGCCGCGGACCAGTTTGCCGAACAGGAGTTCCTCGGCGAGCGGCTGCTTGATCTTCTCCTGGATCAGCCGCGCCATCGGCCGCGCGCCCATCGTCTTGTCGTAGCCGCGCGCGATCAGCCACGCCTTGGCGTCGTCGTCGAGCGCGATGTGGACCTCGCGCTCGCTGAGCTGAAGTTCGAGCTGGAGGACGAACTTGTCGATGACGCGCATGATGACCGACGCAGGCAGGTTCTCGAACGGGACGACGGCATCGAGGCGGTTCCTGAACTCGGGGCTGAACATCTTCTTGATCGCCTCCTCGTCCTCGCCCTCGCGGCTGTTGACGCCGAAGCCGAGCGCCTCGCGCGCCATGTCGGCCGCCCCGGCGTTGGTCGTCATGATCAGGATTGTGTTCCTGAAGTCGACCGTCTTGCCGTGGTGGTCGGTCAGCTTGCCGTTGTCCATCACCTGCAACAGGATGTTGAACAAGTCGGGATGCGCCTTCTCGATCTCGTCGAGCAGCAGGACGCCGTGCGGGTTCTGGTCGACCGCGTCGGTCAGCAAGCCCCCCTGGTCGAAGCCGACGTACCCCGGCGGCGCACCGATCAGCCGGCTGACCGAGTGGCGCTCCATGTACTCGCTCATGTCGAAGCGGGTCAGCGGGATGCCGAGGATCGCCGCGAGCTGCTTCGCCACTTCGGTCTTGCCGACCCCGGTCGGGCCGGAGAACAGGTAGTTGCCGATCGGCTTGTTCGGCTCGCGCAGCCCGGCGCGGCTGAGCTTGATCGCCGACGCCACCCGTTCGATCGCCTTGTCCTGGCCGAAGACGACGCGCTTGAGATCGCCCTCGAGTGTCGCCAGCGCCTTCTTGTCGTCGACCGAGACCGACTTGGGCGGAATCCGCGCCATCGTCGCGATGACGCTCTCGACCTCCTTGACGCCGATCGTCTTCTTCCGCTTCGCCTCGGGGAGCAACATCTGCGACGCGCCGGTCTCGTCGATCACATCGATCGCCTTGTCGGGCAGCTTGCGGTCGTTGATATAACGCGCCGACAGCTCGACCGCGGCCTTGATCGCCTCGGGCGTATACTTGAGCTGGTGGTGCTTCTCGTACGACGAGCGCAGCCCCATCAGGATCTTGATCGCGTCCTCGACCGTCGGCTCGTTGACGTCGATCTTCTGGAAGCGCCGCAGCAGCGCGCGGTCCTTCTCGAAGTGGTTGCGGAACTCCTTGTACGTCGTCGAACCGATGCAGCGGATCGCACCGCTGCTGAGCGCCGGCTTGAGCAGATTCGATGCGTCCATCGCGCCGCCACTCGTCGCGCCGGCCCCGATGACGGTGTGGATTTCGTCGATGAACAGCACCGCGTGGGGCAGCTTCTCGAGCTCGTTGACGACGTTTTTCAGCCGCTCCTCGAAATCGCCGCGGTAGCGCGTGCCCGCCAGCAGCGCGCCCATGTCGAGCGAATAGATCACCGCCGGCTTGAGCACCTCGGGGACCTCGCCCTCGACGATCTTGCGCGCGAGGCCCTCGGCGATCGCGGTCTTCCCGACGCCGGGCTCGCCGACGTAGAGCGGGTTGTTCTTCGACCGGCGGCAGAGGATCTGGATCGTCCGGTCGACCTCGGCATGACGGCCGATCAGCGGGTCGACCTTCCCCGCCTTGGCCTTGTCGTTGAGGTTGACGGTGAACTGCTTGAGCGCGCTCTCACCGCCGCCCTTCTTCTCGCCCTTAGCCGGCTTCTCCTCGGGCTCGTCGTCGCTGTTCTTCGCGCCAGGCCCGGTGCCCTTGACCGCGCGGGTCTCGCTCGCGCCGGTCTTGGCGATGCCGTGGGCGATGAAGCTGACCGCGTCGAGCCGCGTCATGTCCTGCTGCTGGAGGAAGAACACCGCGTGGCTCTCGCGCTCGCTGAAGAGCGCGACGAGAACGTTAGCCCCCGTCACCTCCTCGCGCCCCGACGACTGGACGTGGAGGATCGCGCGCTGGACGACGCGCTGGAACCCCGCCGTCGGCGATGGATCGACCGACGCGTCGGTCTTCAGCGCGCCGAGCTCGGTATCGAGATAGTTGGTCACCTTCGCCGCGAGATCGTCGATGTCGACCGCGCACGCCTTCATCACCGCCGCGGCATGGGTATCGCCGGCAAGCGCCAGCAGCAGGTGTTCGAGCGTCGCATATTCATGATGCCGCCGCCCGGCCTCGGCGAGGGCATTGTGGAGGGTATGTTCGAGATCGCGCGTGAAAGCGGGCATGGATTTCTCCCGGGGCGGCGCGAGGGTGCCGCGCCACCGTCCACACCAATGTCATCCCGCATTGCGGCAAGCGCAAGGGGGTGGTTGTCGCGGCTCTCTGCTTCGGTATATACGGGATGTACGGGAGGACGACATGGTCCAGGCGACCACGCGGACGTTTCGCAGCGGGAACAGCGAGGCGGTTCGCCTGCCGAAGAACATCGGCTACGGCCGCGATGTCGACGTGCTCGTCGAGCGCCTTGGCGAGGTGATCACGATCCGGCCGCTGGCTGACGCAGCGGCCGAGCGCCAGAAGGTGCTCGATTTCGTCGCCCGCCTGCGCGCGTTGCCGGCCCCCGGCGTACTCGAGGTTCGCGACACGTCGGAGATACCCGAACCTCGCGGTCTTTGACGGTGGCGTTCCTGATCGACACGAGTGTCGCCGTTCACCTGCGCGACCTCGACGAGCCGATCCTGTCGCGCCTTGCCGAACTGCCATCGCTGCCGGCGCTGTCGATGATCAGCTGCGTCGAGCTTGAGAGCGGCGTCGTTCGGGTTCCGGGCTTGCGATCCTTCCGACGGATCCGGGTGGATACGATCTACGACGAGCTCGATTGTCTTGTTTTCGGCGCGGCCGAGCGCGAAGCCTATCGCACCATGATCGAAAAAATCGGCTATTCGCGGCCGCGTCTGTTCGACAGGATGATTGCCGCGACTGCGCTCGTCCACGATCTGACGCTGGTCACGATCGACGACACCGATTTTCGCGACGTTCCGAACCTGAAGCTGAATGCTTGGCCGGCACCGGACGATTCCGCCGCCTAATTCGCATCCCCCATCCGCAGCGCGGCGATGAACGCCTCCTGCGGGATGTCGACGGACCCGTATTGGCGCATCCGCTTCTTTCCCTCCTTTTGTTTCTCCAGCAGTTTCTTCTTCCGCGTGATGTCGCCGCCATAACACTTCGCGGTCACGTCCTTGCGCATCGCGGCGATCGTCTCGCGGGCGATGACCTTGCCGCCGATCGCCGCCTGGACGGGAATCTTGAACAGGTGGCGGGGGATCAGGTCCTTCATCCGCTCGCACATGTGGCGGCCGCGCGCTTCGGCGGCGTCGCGGTGGACGATCATGCTGAGCGCGTCGACCGGTTCGGCGTTGACCATGATCGTCATCTTGACGAGGTCGCCCTCGCGGTAGCCGATCTGGTGATAATCGAAGCTGGCGTAGCCGCGGCTGATCGATTTCAGCCGGTCGTAGAAGTCGAACACCACCTCGTTCAGCGGCAGCTGATAGACGACCTGCGCGCGCCCGCCGACGTAGGTCAGGTTGGTCTGGATGCCACGCCGGTCCTGGCACAGCTTGAGGATCGAGCCGAGATACTCGTCGGGGGTGAAGATGGTCGCCTCGATCCACGGCTCCTCGATCAGCTCGATCGTCGACGGATCGGGCATGTCGGACGGGTTGTGCAGCTCGAGGCTCGATCCGTCGCGGAGCAGCATCTTGTAGACGACCGACGGCGCGGTGGTGATCAGGTCGAGGTCGTACTCGCGCGTCAGCCGCTCCTGGATGATCTCGAGGTGGAGGAGGCCGAGGAAGCCGCAGCGGAAGCCGAAGCCCAGTGCGGCGCTGCTCTCGGTCTCGAAGGTGAAGCTCGCGTCGTTGAGGCGCAGCCGGCCGAGGCTGTCGCGCAGCTTCTCGAAGTCGGCGGCGTCGACCGGGAACAGGCCGCAGAAGACGACCGGCTGGACCTCCTTGAACCCCGGCAGCGGCGTCGCCGTCGGGCGCTTCGCGTCGGTGATCGTGTCGCCGACGTTGGTCTGCGCGACCTCCTTGATCTGCGCGGTGATGAAGCCGATCTCGCCGGGGCCGAGCGCGTCCAATTGCTCGATCTTCGGCCGGAAGCAGCCGACGCGGTCGACGAGGTGCGTCGTCCCCTGCGCCATGAACACGATCTGCTGGCCCTTGCGCAGAGCTCCGTCGATGACGCGGACGAGGATGACGACGCCGAGGTAGGGGTCGTACCAGCTGTCCACGAGCATCGCCTTCAATGGCGCGGCGGGATCGCCCTTTGGCGGCGGGATCCGCTCAACGATCGCCGCAAGCACACCGTCGATACCGATCCCGGTCTTGGCGCTGGTCAGGACGGCGTCACTGGCGTCGATGCCGATCACCTCCTCGATCTGAGCGCGGACCCGCTCGGGCTCGGCGGCGGGCAGGTCGACCTTGTTGATCACGGGGATGATGACGTGGTCGTGCTCGATCGACTGGTAGACGTTGGCGAGCGTCTGCGCCTCGACCCCCTGCGCGGCGTCGACAACCAGCAGCGCGCCCTCGCACGCGGCGAGGCTGCGGCTGACCTCGTAGGCGAAGTCGACGTGACCCGGCGTGTCCATCAGGTTGAGGACATAGTCCTCGCCGTCGGCGGCGCGGTAATCGAGGCGCACCGTCTGCGCCTTGATCGTGATCCCGCGCTCCTTCTCGATGTCCATGTTGTCGAGCACCTGCTCGCTCATTTCGCGTGCGGTCAGCCCGCCGGTCGTCTGGATCAGCCGGTCGGCCAAGGTCGACTTGCCGTGGTCGATGTGGGCGATGATCGAGAAATTGCGGATGCGGTCGAGAGGTGCGGTCATCGCCGCGGTCTAGCAGAAGGCCGCCACCGCCGCCAACGGCGTCCGGCGAACACGGAACGGCAGGCAGGTGTCGGTAGATTTTACACTTTCGCCGATGACATTTTCCTTGCAGCTGAAAGACGAGGTTAAAGTCAAAGCGTTAGTGTCTTGATCTAGTTTGGCACAGCACTTGCATCGTCTGGCGCGAAGCCAAGGCTTCGACAATCCGACGGGAGGCAATCATGACTGTTAAGAAATCGATTCTGGCGGGGGCCGCAGCGGCCTTCATCGCGACGGCGGCGGGCGCGACGCCGTTCACCACGACCTCGCCCACCGGTGGCGCTCTGCCGGCCGGCGTTACCGAAGTCGGCGGTATCGTCCTCGACATCAAGGGCACCAACGGCGTTCGCGTCGTCAGCCAGCTCGCCGCGTCGTCGCTTTATGTTGGCTTCGCCGCGAACAATCCGCAGGACATCGGCACCCAGACGGGCTTCACCCCGGCGACGATCGCCGCGCTCGGCGGCGGCATCGCCAGCGCCTCGGTCCGCGTCACCTTGTTCGACGGCGACAGCGCCCCGGGCGACTTCGACGCCGGCACCGACAACAGCTTCTTCCTCAACGGCACGTTCTTCGGCTACTGGGGCTTCCAGTCGACGCAGCAAACCGACCAGACCGGGACGGCGCTGCTCTCGTCGGGCACCGGCTTTGGTGACAACATCCTGTCGACCGGTTTCTTCACCGACACCAACGCCGCCGACCTCGGCGCGCTCTACGCCAGCCTCGCCGGCGGGTCGATCACCTACTCGCTCAGCGACGTCGATCCGTTCGACAACTTCTACGACTTCACCCAGGGGGTCGACGGCGGCCTGATCAACGTCGGCACGCCGCCGGTCGTCCTGCCGGGCACGCCCGAGCCGGGCACCTGGGCGCTGCTGATCGTCGGCTTCGGCCTCGTCGGTACGTCGCTGCGCCGCCGTCACGCGGGCACCGTCGCCGCCTGACCGGCGCTTGACACCGCATCGGCTGCCCCTCACTTCCGTCCGGCGCGGGCGGGAGTGAGGGGCAGTCGGTGCTGCAAGTCGCGATAGTCGGAGCGGGTCCGGCGGGCTTCTATACTGCCGAGGCACTCGTCCGCCGGCTCGCCGCCGACGTTGCGATCGACCTGATCGACGCCCTGCCGACGCCCTATGGGCTGATCCGCGCGGGCGTCGCGCCCGATCACCAGTCGATCAAGTCGGTCGACCGCCGCTACCATGCGGTTCTCGCCGGCGGGGTGCGCTTCGTCGGCGATGTGACCGTGGGCGAGGGTGGCGTCACCGTCGACGACCTGCTCGGCCTGTACGACGCCGTCGTGCTTGCGACCGGCGCCCCGCACGACCGCCGGCTCGGCATCCCGGGGGAGGACCTGCCTGGCGTGATCGGGTCAGGGGCGTTCGTCGGCTGGTACAACGGGCATCCCGACCACGCCGATCTCGACGTGCCGCTAGCCCACCCCGGGGTCGCGGTGATCGGCAACGGCAACGTCGCGCTCGATGTCGCGCGCGTACTCGCCAAGACGCCGGGCGAGCTCGCGGCTTCCGACCTCGCCGCCCACGCCCGCGCCGCGCTGGCCGCCAGCGGCGTGCGCGACATCCATATCGTCGGGCGGCGGGGGCCGTACCAGGCGAGCTTCACCCCGAAGGAGACCGGAGAGCTCGGCGAACTGGCTAGGGCCCGGCCCGTGGTCGATCTGGCCGATCTGCCCGGCGCGGCGGGCGACGCCGGCCTCGAACCGGGCCTGCGCAAGGTGGTCGGGTACCTCCGCGCCTTCGCCGCCGCGCTGCCCGACGCGCGGCCAGTGGCGATCAACTTCGACTTCTTTTCGCGCCCGGTCGCGATCACGGCGGACGGCGGCGAATTGCGCCTGACCGACGAGCGGACGCGGCTGGAGGGGAATACCGCCGTCGGCACAGGGGTGATGCGGACGATCGCGTGCGGGCTGATCGTCGGCGCGATCGGTTACCGCAGCGACGCGATCACCGGCGTGCCGTTCGATCCCGTCCGCGGCCACGTCGTCAACGACGGCGGGCGGGTCGCGGCCCGGCTCTACGTCGCTGGCTGGGCGCGGCGCGGTCCGAGCGGCACAATCGGCACCAACAAGCCCGACGGGGCCGAGATCGCGGCGCGGATCACCGCCGACATCGCGCCGGGCGATCGTGCAGGCGCGGAGGGGCTTGATTTACTGCTTGCGGCACGCGGTCTTCGTCCGGTGACCTTCGCCGACTGGCAGGCGATCGACGCCGCCGAGGTCGCCGCCGCCAGCCACCCCGCACCGCGCGAGAAGTTCGTGAGGCGCGAAGCCCTCCGCGCGCTGGCGGCGCGCCAGTGAAGAACACACGACGGTTGCACCGGCCCATAGGCACGGCTATAGCCTCGCGCCTCGCTGCCGGGGCGTAGCTCAGCCTGGTAGAGCACTGTCTTCGGGAGGCAGGGGCCGGAGGTTCGAATCCTCTCGCCCCGACCAGCGAACCGTCAGTCCCGGTGACGGCGCGATGGCCGGAAGCAGTGCGCTTCCGGCCATTTTCGCATCAGACGGTCGACGACCGGCCGCGGACGAAGTGGATGACGAAGCTGATCAGCGCGACGAGCAGCAGCAGGTGGATCAGCCCGCTGCTGACATGTAGCGCGACGAAGCTGACCAGCCAGATGACGATCAGGACGACGGCGATTCCGATCCACATGATGTGACCCTCCGGTATGGCGGGCGATGACCCGCGATGCGCGATGAACCCCGCCATACCGTCGATGTTCCGCCCGCGAACCGACCGGCGCGTCGCGCGGTCACGGCAGGTCGAACACCAGCAT
>CAHJWT010000059.1 GCA_903643075.1 Sphingomonadaceae bacterium
GGCGTCGCCGCCGAGGGCGCGCAGGTGTTCATGGCGCGCTGCGCCGGCTGCCACGCCGTCGCCGGAACCGCGGCGCACGGGGCCCGCGGGCCCGACCTGACCCATTTGATGAGCCGGTCGACGATCGCCGCCGGTCTCCTGCCCAACAACGTCAACACCCTGTCGGGGTGGATCTCCGACCCGCAGGCGCTCAAGCCCGGTGCGCTGATGCCGCCGACGTGGCTGTCGGGGCGGCAGCTCCATGCCGTCGTCACCTATCTCGGCACACTCGCATGACGATGACCCGCGGCCTCGGCTGGGAGGATGCGCGCATCCCCGAGCAGGCGCGGCTCGCCGACGGCCACCCCGGCGCGCGGCTCGACGCGATCTGGGAGGGCGAAGCGGGCGTCCGCGGCTGGTTCTCGACCGTCGACCACAAGGTCATCGGCATCCGCTACATCGTCACCGCCTTCGTCTTCCTCGTCTTGGGCGGCCTCGAGGCGCTGGTCATGCGCGTCCAGCTCGCCGGCCCGGACCGGCATCTGCTGACGCCCGAGGCGTACAACCAGCTGTTCACGATGCACGGCCTGACGATGATCTTCCTCTACGCATCGCCAGTCCTGACCGGCTTCTCGAACTATCTCTGGCCGCTCCTCCTCGGCTCACGCGACATGGCGTTTCCGCGGCTCAACGCCTTCTCCTACTGGGTCTATATTGCCAGCGGGCTGTTCCTCTATTCGGGTTTCGTCGTCGGGCACGGGCCGAACGACGGCTGGTTCAATTACGTCCCCTTCGCGCAGCGCGCGTACAGCCCCGGCGTCAACATCGACATCTACGCGCTCGGGCTGATCCTGCTCGGGATCTCGACGACGGCGGGAGCGGCGAACTTCGTCGTCACTTTCCTGCGCACGCGCGCGCCGGGGATGTCGATCAACCGCGTTCCGATCATGGTCTGGGGGACGCTGACCGCCTCGGTCGCCAACCTGCTCGCCGTGCCGTCGGTCAGCCTCGCCTTCTTCCTCCTCTGGCTCGACCGTCAGTTCGGTACGCACTTTTACGACGGGTCCGGCGGCCAGCCGCTCTTGTGGCAGCACCTGTTCTGGCTGTTCGGACACCCGTGGGTCTACGCCATCGTCCTGCCGGCGATGGGAATGGTGTCGGACGCGCTGCCGGTGTTCTGCCGGCGGCCGCTGGTCGGCTACACCGCGGTCGCGCTCGGCACCGTCGGGACCATGGCGCTCGGCTTCGGCGTCTGGGTCCACCACATGTTCGCGACCGGCATCCCCAACCTCGGCCTCGCGCTGTTCAGCGGCGCGTCGCTGGTCATCACCATCCCCAGCGCGGTTGCGGTGTTCGCGTGGACGGCGACGCTGTGGACCGGTCGCCCGGTCGTAACCACCGCCTTCCTGTTCTTCGCCAGCATGATCATCCTGTTCGTTATCGGCGGCGTATCGGGCGTGATGACGGCGTCCGCCGCGGTCGACTGGCAGCTGACCGACACCTATTTCGTCGTCGCCCACATCCACTACGTCCTGATCGGGATCAACGTCTTCCCGGTCGTCGGCGCGATCTACTACTGGTTTCCCAAGATGACCGGACGGCTGCTCGACGAGCGCCTCGGCCAGTGGAACTTCTGGGTGATGTTCGTCGGCTTCAACGCCGGCTTCCTGCCGATGCACACGCTTGGCCTGCTCGGGATGCCGCGGCGGATCTACGCCTATCCGGCCGGCATGGGGTGGGACACGCAGAACCTGATCGTCTCGCTCGGCTCGGGGATGTTCGCCGTTGGCGTTCTCCTGCTGCTGGTCAACGTCGTCGTCTCGCTGCGCCGCGGCCGCGTCGCCGGAGCCGATCCGTGGGGCGCGCCGACGCTCGAGTGGTCGACGCCGTCGCCGCCGCCGGTCTACAATTTCGCGGTGATCCCGATCGTCGCCAGCCGCCATCCGCTGTGGGAGGATGCGCTCGACGAAAGCGACGGCCGGTCGCGCCTGACCGACGGCCTCCTCCTCGATCACGGCCGTGAGACGATCGGCACGTCGCCGCTCGACGGGGAGCCCGACCTGATCCTCGAGCTACCGGGCGACAGCCTTGCCCCGGTCACCCTGAGCGGCGGCATGGCCCTGCTCGGCATCGGCGCGACTTATCGGCTGTGGTGGCTCGCCGCGATCGGCGCGGGCACGATCGTCGTCGCGCTGGCCGACTGGTACTGGCCGCGGCGGTCGCACATCGGGGCCGACATGGCGATTGCCCATGCCTGACACGCTCGTCCTCGACCGGCCGCTGCCGATCGCCGAGGCGAGGTACAACTCGACCGCGTGGCTCGGCGTCCTCTGCCTGATCGCGACCGAGGGGTCGCTGTTCGCCTATCTGCTATTCAGCTACGCCTATGCCGTCGCGCAGCACGGCGCGGACTTCCTGCCGACGCTGCGGCCGTCGTTCGCCTATTCGCTGCCGGGGTCGGTCGTCCTCGTCTCGTCGAGCTTCGTCGCGATGTGGGGCGAGCGCGGCATCCGCGCCGACCGTCGCGGCCAGGCGCTCGTCGGCCTCGGCGGGGCGGCGGCGATGGGCGCCCTGTTCGTCGTCCTCGAGCTGCTCGAATGGCGCAGCGAGAGCTTCACCCTGTCGAGCCGCGCCTATGGCTCGTTCTTCTTCACCATCACCGGCTTCCACATGGCGCACGTCGTCGTCGGCGTTGCCTGTCTGACGGCGGTCACGGCGTGGTCGGCGCTCGGTTACTTCGGTCCGCGGCGGCACGCGCACGTCGCCAACGCCGTGACCTACTGGCACTTCGTCGACGTCGTCTGGGTGTTCGTCTTCACCGCCTTCTACCTCGCGCCGTACATCGCATGAGCCACCCCCACCCCGCCCCGCACCACGAGCGCGTCGACCACCGCGCGCTGTTCGCCGCGCTCATCGCTGCGCCGGCGGCGTGGATCGCTCAACTCATCGTCGCCTACGGCGTCGCCGGCGTCGCCTGTACCGCTCGCCGGGCGGCCGGCGCGGCCAGCGGCGCGGCCTTCGCGGGTGAGCCTGAATGTTTCGTCGGGCTTAACCTCGCCTGCCTCGCCGTCGTCGTTGCCAGCGGCGTCTTCTGCCGCATCGCGTGGAACCGCGTCGCCGGGGAAAAGGCTGGCGGGCCGGAGGCGGCACTGACCATCGGTGACGGCCGCACCCGCTTCATCGCCGTCTGCGGCATGTTGTCGTCGGTCGGTTTCGCGTTGGCGGTGTTGTTCAATACGGTCGAGCCACTGCTCGTCCCCGGATGCTGGACGGGACTGCCGTGATCCGAAGCCTGTCGCCCCTGCCGCTGCTCCTCGCACTCGCCGCGTGCGCCCAACCCGACCGGCCGCACTGGCCGGTGGTCGGCGACGCCGCGAGCGGCCGCGTCTGGACCGAGCGGATGGGCTGCGGCTCGTGCCACATCATTCCCGGAATGGAGAACGCGACCGGGCTGGTCGGGCCGCCGCTGATCCATTTCTCGCGTCGGACGATGGTCGCCGGGTACCTGCCCAACACTCCGCCGAACCTCGTCCGCTGGATCAAGGAGCCGCAGGCGGTCGCCCCGGGCAACGCCATGCCGAATGCCGGCCTCAGCGAAGGCCAGGCGCGCGACATCGCCGCCTATCTCTACACGCTCGACTGATGCTCGCCGCCGCGCGCGCCTATGTCGCCGCCCGCTGGCGCGGACTCGCCGGTGCCTTTGCCGCCGGAGTAGCCGCGGTCGGCGTCGTCGGAGGAGTACTCGGGCTCGCGACGGTCGCCTTCGGCCTGTATGACACCACGGCGACCAATCCGCACGGTCGCGTCGCCGCGTGGGCGCTCCACCACACGTTCATCAATTCGGTCCGCCGCCGGTCGGGCGACGTCGCGGGGCCACCGGGCTTCACCGCAGCGCAGGTCGCCGCCGGCTTTGACCAATACGCGGCCGATTGCGCGATGTGCCACGGCGGCCCCGGCGTCGACCGCGCCCGCTGGGTCCGCCAGCTCGAGCCCAGCCCGCCGTTCGTGATCGATTCGGCACGGCAGTTCACGCCGGCGCAGCTGTTCGTCATCCTCCGCGACGGCGTCAAGATGTCGGCGATGCCGGCGTGGGGCGAGACGCGGACCACGGCCGAACTGTGGAACTACGTCGCGTTTCTCGAAGCCCTGCCGCGCATCTCGCCGGCCGAGTACGCCGCGATGCGGCATGCGCGCGATCCGGCCGAGCGGGAGCATTAGGGTAGCGGAGCCTCGGCGTCAGCGCGCCGCGACGTAGACCTGCGCCGCCCGGCCCGACATCAGCGTGACGCCGATGCGGGCATAGGTCGCCCCTTCGTAGGCGTCGACGGCGGGCAAGTCGGCCGGCTCGATCGCGAGCGCGCTGCCGGCGATCGACGCGGCGGCCGTGTCGGGGACGAGGATCGGGTGGACCGCTGCGCCGCTGACGGCGACGACGTCGGCATCGGCGATTACGACCGTATCGCGGCGGAACCCGGTCAGCGCATCGTCCTCGCCGTGAAGCAGTCGGCCGAACACCGCGCGCTGCACCTCGGGTTGGCGCAGCGTACCATAAGAAAACAGCCAGATCATCGCATCTCCATCACCGGCGCGGTCCCCGGACGCCGGCGGGCCTGCCCCAGCCCGTCGTTGCGCCGCTGTCGATGGTGGCATAGGCAGCCGGCGATGACCAACGCCCGGCACCAGCTCGTCGAACGCGTCGTCGCGCGTTTCGGCCCGGCGGCGGCGGTTACCGATTCCGTCGCGATCGAGCCGTGGCTGACCGACTGGCGGCAGCGCTTCCATGGTGCGACCGACGCGATTCTGTCGCCCGCGACGACCGCCGAGGCAGCGGCGATGGTCGGCATCGCGCGCGACCTCGGTGTGGCGCTGGTGCCCCAAGGGGGCAACACGTCGATGGTCGGCGGCGCGACCCCACCCACCGACGGTAGCGCGCTAATCCTCTCGCTACGACGAATGGACCGCATCCGGCGGCTCGACGCGGCCGCGAACCTCGCCGTCGCTGAGGCTGGCGTGATCCTGGCGACCCTTCACGACGCCGTCGGCGACGTGGGCCGCCGCTTTCCGCTCAATCTCGGCGCGAGCGGCAGCGCGACGGTCGGCGGCCTCGTTTCGACCAACGCCGGCGGCACGCAGGTCCTGCGCTTCGGGACGATGCGCAGCCTCGTCGCGGGGCTCGAGGCGGTGCTGCCCGACGGCTCGGTCCACGACAACCTCGCCGCGCTGAAGAAGGACAACCGCGGCTACAGCCTCGACCACCTGCTGATCGGCGCCGAGGGGACGCTCGGCCTCGTCACTGCAGCGAGCTTGCGGCTGGGCCCGGCCGTCGCCGTGCGCGCGGTCGCATGGCTGGGGCTGGCGACGCCGCAGGCGGCGCTCGATACGCTGCGCGCGTTGGAAAGCGCGACGGATGCCGTCGAGAGCTTCGAGCTGATCCCGGCCGATACGCTGGCCCGTGCGCTGCGCCACATCCCCGGGCTGCGGCAACCGCTCGCCGGCGACCATCGCTGGCACGTCCTCGTCGAGGCGGTCGCGACCGACGCGGACGACGAGCCGCCCGCGGCGCTGCTCGAACGTCTGCTCGCGCCGGTGCTCGATCGGGGGCTCGTCGCCGACGCCGTTGTCGCCGCGAGCGAGGCGCAGGCGGCGGCCTTCTGGCGCATCCGCGATTCGCTCTCGGAGGCCGAGCGCCGCGATGGACCGGCGACGCAGCATGACATCTCGGTGCCGGTCGCCGACATGCCGCGCTTCCTGATCGACGCGGCGGCCGCGGTCGAGGCGCGGTTCGCCGGTGTCAGCGCGTCGGGCTTCGGTCATCTCGGCGACGGCAACGTCCATTTCCACGTCCGCGCGCCGGGCGGCAGCGGCGAGGACTGGTACGCTGCGTACGCCGAGACCGTCACGCGCTTCGTCGACGACCTCGTCACGGCGGCCGGCGGGTCGATCTCGGCCGAGCACGGCATCGGCCAGATGAAGCTCGCCGAATTCGAGCGCCTCGCGCCGCCGTCGCGCCTCGCCGCGTTGCGCGCGGTACGCGACGCGCTCGACCCCGCGGCCATCTTCAATCCGGGAAAGCTGTTGTCAGCGAATGGACCGCGGGGCGGCAGTTGACGCCGACCACGCCGCGCGTGAGCCGATGGACACCGCACGTCGCGAACAGGTTGCGCCCCGATGCGGATGGCGGGCAGTACGCCAGACCGCGAGGCGCGCCCCCCCTTTCCGTCCCCTCGCCCGCCTCTCAGGTGGCGGTGCCGAGCCGAGCATATTCGCCGCGCAGGTAATCCTCGACCGAGGTCGGCTCGCGGCCGAGCAGCCATCGGAGGACGTTCGGATTGCCGACGAAATCATGGCGCGAATAGCATGCACCGATCACGCGGAAGACAGCGAACTCGTCGGGAAAATCGTCGGCGGCGACGGTCAGCCCGGCGGCGAGGCGGGCCTCGATCTTCGGGTGCTTGCGGTATTTGATCATGAACTCGTCGGGCGGAACCTCCTCGGCGCGGACCGGGCGGCCGGTGACGCGGGCGAAACGGTCGGCGATATCATGGGCGGTGAGGCAGTCGGCCGAACTCAACTCATAGGTCGCACCGTGGTGGACAGCACCCTCCGTGATCACCTTGGCGGCGACCTCGGCATAATCGTCGAGGACGATAAGCGACTGCCGACGGTCGAGCGACCACCACAGACGGAACACCTCCGACCTGAACACCGGCGTCGACCACGCCGGCAGCATGTAGTTGGTCGGCTGGAGGATGGTCCAGTTGAGCTTGGCGACGATCAGCCGCCGCTCGATCGCGAGCTTGGCGCGATGCTGGATCAGCTCGTCCTCGATCGCGTGGAGCACCGAGCTGAAGACGAGGTGCCCGACCCCAGACCGTTCGGCCGCGTCGATCACGGCGAGTCCCATTTCACGCTCACGCGGATGGAGCGACGGACCGACGTGGTAGACCGTCGTGATCCCCGCCATCGCCTGCGCGAGCGTCGCCGGGTCGCTGGCGTCGCCGTGGATCGCTTCGGTCGCGCCGAGCGCGATCAGCGCGGCGAGGTCGCCTGAGCCGCGCATCGCGCGGACCCGGTGGCCGGCGGCGGCGAGGCGGGGAATCAGGCGCTGGCCCTGGTTGCCATAGGCGGCGGTGACGAGGATCATTCTGCCTCCTGCGATCGGCGCGCCGACTCCCGGGCGCGGACGGCTTGTGCCGATGCGGCGCGATAAACGCCATGACATGGCGGACATGACGGTTATGCTCGTCGCGCTATGGCGGACCATCCCCTCGACGCCGTCAGCCTGCGGCTGCTCCGCCTGTTCGAGACGGTGTTCCGCACCCGCAACCTGTCGCGCGCCGCCGACGAGCTCAACAGCAGCCAGCCGAGCGTCAGCCTCAGTCTCGCCCGGCTTCGTCGCCACTTCGACGATGCGCTGTTCGTCCGCGTCGGCGCGACGATGGCCCCGACCCCGCGCGCCGAGGAATTGATCGCAGGCGTCCGGCTCATTCTGGGGGTTGCAAACGACTATTTCGTCGGCCGCGCACCGTTCGACCCGGCGACGTCGGACCGGCGCTTCACGCTTCACATGAGCGATCCGGCCGAGGCCATCGTCATGCCGCGCCTGCTCGAGCGCCTCGCGGTCGTCGCTCCCCGCGTGCGCCTCGCCGTCCGCGGCATCGACGACGCCAGCCAGCCGGCGCTCGCCGACGGCAAGGTCGACCTGATCGTCGGCCGCGTCGCGCGCGAGGCCGAGCAGCTCGCGCAGGCGAAGCTCCATGACGAAACCTACGTCGGCATCGCGCGTACCGGACATTCGCGCATCGGCGACCGCCCCGGGCTCGCCGCGTTCGCCGCTGAGGGTCACGTCGTCGTCGTTGCCGCTGGCCACCGCCACGGCCCCGGCGCCGGTCGTCTTCCCGCCGATACGCGGGTGGTCCTCGAGGTGTCGGGCTATCTCGCCGTCGGGGCGACCGTCGCGCGGACCGAGCTCGTTGCGGTGGTACCGTCGCGCCTCGGGGCGCAGCTCGCTGCCGCCGGCGGGGTCCGGACCTTCGTCCTGCCGGTGCCGAGCCCGGTGTTCCCGGTCCGCCTCTACTGGCATCCACGCTTCCACCACGATGTCGGCAACCGCTGGCTGCGCGGTGTCCTGACCGGGCTGGTGACGCGTTAGGCGGTCACTTGCCGGGGAAGGTCTTGTCGGTCGCGCGCCATATACGGTCGGCGGCGAGCGGCGCGGCGACGACGAGCTTGCCGCCCATGTTGACGCGGTCGAGCCCCTCGACCTCGTACAGCGCCTCGTAGGCGTCGGCGTCGCCGGTCCGGGCACGGCGGACGTCGAGCGCGGCGGGGGTCGATGCCATCGCCGCCGCCTGCATCACCGCCGCATCGCGCGTGCCGGTGACGACGACGTAGCGGTTGCCCTCGGTCCCGGCGAAGGCCGAGACATAGGCGAAATCGCGGGTGGTGCCGGGCTGGCCGGGGCCGCCCTGGTCGCTGTGGTAGTGTCGCCCGGTACCGCCATCGACCAGCTCGTCCCACGTCGCGCCGACGGCGAAGCGCGACCCGGCGAAGACGGGGTTGCGCAGCAGCGGCCCGAGCCCGCTGAAATAGCCGACATAGACGATGTTCGCGATCTTCAGCGTCGCCGGACCAAGGTTCGACGCCAGGACGATCCGGGTCCGTGCGCGCTCGGCGTCGGTGCGGGCGAGGATCGGCATCAGATCGCGGAGCGCCTGCGCCGTCGCGGCGGGCAGATAGGTCAGGTCGAGGTCGACGTACGACGGTCGGAATCGCGGGTGCTCCATCAGCAGCTCGTCAAGGTCGGAGCGCGAGTTCACGCCGTAGTCGCGAACCATCCGGTCGACGCCGCGCTCGCGGTCGATCTCGCCGAAGATGTAATAGTCGCCGACGACGATCGCCGTCGGGCGGCCGTTGCGCAGCAGCGACGCCCACGGCTCGCGGGCGCGGACGGCGTCGATCGTCGGTGCCGTCGACCGCGGCCAGATGACCAGCCAAATGACGAGGTTGACCGCGACGATCGCGGCGGCCAGCGCGAGCACCCAGCGTCGGCGCGGTCGCCGCCACGGCGTCGGCACGGCCGCGGGCGGCTGCTTATCGGTCGTTGTTTCTTCGACGGCACGGGCGACAGCGACAAGCCGATAGCTGCCGCGCGGAATGTCCAGCCGTACCCGCCCGCCCTCGGTCGCGTAGAACTCGTCAAGCTTGCGCCGCAGGCGATGGATGTAGACGCGGACCGTCGCATCCTGCGCGAAATCGATCGTGTCGGGCTTGCCGAACACGGTGGTCGCGATGTCGATCTCCTTCGGCGTCCCTGCGCGCGACGCGGCGACCAGAAAATCGAACAGCTGAAGCAGCGTGCCGCCGGTGCCGACCACCCCGCACTCGCGAACCCGCGCGGCTTCGCGGTCGAGGTCGGTTTCCTCCATGGTCTTTCTTACCAAGACCAAAGCGCGAAGGAAATCGTGATGTAACGCGATGTAACGTCGGCGAAACCGTAAAAAACATGACCCCTGGAGTGCGGCGCGCGACGACCGGGAGCCCGAAGGCCGCCGACGGCTGGGCTGGGGGATATGCCATGTGCCACCGGACACGACTGGCCGCAGCGACCACCCTGGCCTTGCTCGCCGTGCCTGGCCGTGCCGCAGATGGGGTCGTCGACGACGGATCGATCGTCGTCACCGGCCGCCAGACCGATGCACTGACGCTGCCCGCCATCACCGGCAGCCGGCTTGGGCTGACCCCGCTGGAAACGCCAGCGAGCATCGCTACGCTCGACGGCGACGCGATCCGTCGGCGCGGCGACCTGACGATCGTCGAGGCGGTCACCCGCGCGCCCGGCGTCACCACCGGGGCCAACCCGGGCAACGGCGGTACCGCGCTCGTCGTCCGCGGCTTCAGTGGCCAGGGGTCGATCCTCCAGCTCTACGATGGCATCCGCCTGTTCCCGGTCGCCGGCACGATCACCTTTCCGACCGATCCGTGGACGGTCGACCGGATCGAGGTGCTGAACGGCCCGGCGTCGGTTCTCTACGGCCAGGGCGCGCTTGGCGGCGCGGTCAACGTCCTCGCCCGCCAACCGCATCCCGACCGCTTCGTCGCTGATGGCGAGCTCCAGTTCGGCTCGCAGAACACCGTCCACGCCGGGGCCGGGATCGGCGGTCCGCTCGCCGACAAGCTGTCGTTCCGGGCCGACGCGAGCTATCGCCGGTCTGACGGCTACGTCGACCGCGGCCGCTCGACCAGCTACGCCCTATCGGCGGCGCTGCGCTTCGCGCCGACCGAGACGCTGTCGCTGACGCTCCGCGACGATTATGGCGACCAGCGGCCGATCCGCTACTTCGGCACGCCGCTGATCGACCACCGGCTCGACGAGCGCAATCGCGGCAAGAACTACAACGTCGACGACGCCCAGCTCCATTATCAGGACAACCGGACGACGCTGACCCTCGACTGGACGCCGACGCCGGCGGTCACCGTCAGCAACGCCGCCTACCGCCTGACGAGCAAGCGGCTGTTCAAGGATCTCGAAAGCTATTTCTACGACGACGATACCGGCCGGGTCGACCGCTTCGACAACCTCGGCATCGTCCACGACCAGACCCAGTACGGCGATCAGGGCACGGTCCGCTGGAGCGTGCCGCTCGGGCGGCTGAAGAACGACCTCGTCGTCGGCTTCGACGTCAATTCGATTAAACTCGTCTATTCGAACGACTTCGGCTCTGACCCGCAGGCGGACTCGGTCGATCCGTTCGATTTCAGTCCCGGCGTGTTCTTCGACACCCAGGGCATCGCGCCGCGCTACCGGACGCAGACGACCGAATATGCCGTCTTCGCCGAGGACCGCCTCAAGCTGACCGACCAGGTGTCACTGATCGCCGGGGTCCGCACCGAGCACGATCAGGTCGGCCGCTGGAACACCGCCTATGCTGCGAACGGCGCGACGAGCGAGACGCCGGCTTATCCCAACGGGCAGGACAAGGTACTGCAGAACACGACCTACCGCGTCGGCGGCGTCTACCAGCCGGTACCGACGGTGTCGCTCTACGCGCAATATTCGACCGGCGTCGATCCGCTCGGCACGCTGACGACGTTTACGACCAACGCGACGCAGTTCTTCTTCACCAACGCCACCGGCGAGCAGGTCGAGGTCGGGGCCAAGGTGGGCTTTCTTAGCGGTCACGGCGCGGCGACGGTCGCGGCATACAAGATCACCAAGCACAACCTCGTTGCGCAGCGGACGCCGGACAGCCCGGTCGAGCAGATCGGCGCGCGATCATCCCGGGGAATCGAGGCGTCGGTGGCGCTCGACCTCGCCGCCGGCTTCGGCCTCGACGCCAACGGCACGGTGCTCGACGCGCGCTACGACGACTTCGTCAGTGGGGGCACGTCGTACACCGGCAGGACCCCGGCCAACATCCCCGAGACGAGCGTCAACCTCTACCTGCGCTACGACGCGACCAGGCGACTTCAGGTGCGCGGTGGGCTGCGCTACATCGGAAGGAGCTTTTCCGACGATGCGAACACCTTCCGCGTCCCCGGCTACGTCGTCTTCGATCTCGGGCTGACCTACGCGATCACACGCAGCATCGCCGCCAACGTCCACGTCGAGAACCTGACCGACAAGGCGTACGCGACGACGACGTACAACGACGAGCAGTGGATCCTCGGCCGGCCGCGGTCGGTCGACATGTCGCTGACCGCACGGTTCTGACGATGGGCCGCATCGCCCGGCGCTGGCTCTACCTCGCCCACCGCTGGCTCGGCGTCGCCACATGCCTGCTGTTCGCCGTGTGGTTCGTCTCGGGCGCGGTGATGATGTACGTCCCCTTCCCCGCGCTGAGCCCGGCTGAGCGCCTTGCCGGGCTCGACCCGATCGACTGGCGCGCGGTTCGCGTCGGCCCCGCCGAGATCGTGCGGCGCGCCGGTCTGGCCGCTTTCCCGCGCGTCCTCGCGCTCGAAATGGCCGACGGCGCGCCGGTGTGGCGGGTCGAGGCGGCCGACGG
>CAHJWT010000060.1 GCA_903643075.1 Sphingomonadaceae bacterium
GACGCCGACGGCGACGCTGACGGCGACGGTCAGCGCGGTCGTCGCGGCGAAGCCGAGTACGCCGGCGCGGCGCACCCCGACGGCATCACCCGCGCCGTACGCGCGCCCGACGAGGACCGCCGTCGCCGTCGCGAGGCCCAGCGGGAGCATGAACAGCAGCGCCATGACGTTGATCACGATCGCCCAGCTCGCCACCGCCAGCGCCCCCAGCCGCCCGGCGAGGATCGTCATCCCCGAGAAGGCGGCCGACTCGACCGCGTACGAGATCGCCGCGCCGTAGCCGATCCGCCGCAGCGCCGGTGCGGCGGCGGGGTCTCGCGGCGGCCGCCGGAACACGCCGAACCCGCGCGCCGCCGGCCAGCGGACGATGTAGCCGGCGACGAGGAGCAGGAGCGCGGTCCGCGACACCAGCGTCGCCACCGCGCTCGCCGCCGCGCCGGCGACCGGCAGCCCCGAATGGCCGGGCACGAGCCACAGGTTGATGCCGAGGTTGACCGCGTTCGCCGCCCACATCGCCGCCGTCCCCGGCAGCGGCCGCCCCTGCGCCTCGAGCCAGAAGATGCCGCTGTCGACGACGAGGATCGGCAGCAGCGACAGCGCGAGGACGCGCAGCACCGGGCTCGCCCCGGCGACGAGCGCCGGATCGAGCCCGGCGAGCGCGAGGAAGCCCGGCCCCGCCCCGGCGAGGACGACGACCGCGGCGACGCCGAGCCAGAAGGCGTAGACCAGCCCGCGCCGCAGCACCGCGCCGGTATCCCCCGGCCGGCCCGCGCCGAGCGCCTGGCTGGTCAGCACCTGCACCCCCTGGAGCAGCCCGATCGCGGTGGTCAGGACGACCCCGGTCGGGGCCCACGCGAGCGCGAGATAGCCGAGCTCGGCGGCCGAGTTGCGCCCGACGACGATCGTGTCGACGAGCCCCATCGCCATGATCCCCAGCCGCGACGCGACGACCGGCCCGGCGAGGGTCAGGAGCGCGCGCAGGCGGATGGGGACGTGCGCGGGCTTCAGGGCGGCGACGGTGGACATGGCGGCGCGCGTGGTAGCGGGTCGGGGTGCGGGAGTCACGGCGGCCGGCATCCTTCCCGCTTGCGGGGAGGTGGCGCGGCGCCGAAGGGGCGGTCGGGCGAGTGGCGTCCGGCCTCTCCGTGTCATCCTGGCGCAGGCCGGGACCCATCGACTGCAATGTTCGAGTTGATGGGTCCCGGCCTGCGCCGGGACGACGCCGCGCGATAGGCTGTGGACTCGCGCCCGACCGCCCCACCGTCACGGCTGCGCCGTGCCACCTCCCCGCGAACGGGGAGGAGCTTGCCGCGGCCCAAGAAAAACCTCGCCGCCCGCCTGCTTGCCGTCCGCGTCAACCCGCCCCTATTAAGCGCGACTCAACCGGACAAGGCCCGCCATGACCAACCCGCTCTTCACCCCGTTCGACCTCGCCGGCCTCGCGCTGCCCAACCGCATCGTCATGGCGCCGATGACGCGGTCGTTCTCGCCGGGCGGGGTGCCGGGGGCGAACGTCGCCGACTATTACCGCCGCCGGGCGGAGGGCGCGGTCGGGCTGATCGTCACCGAAGGGACCGGCGTCAACCGCGCCGGGTCGCTCAACGACCCCAACGTCCCCGTCTTCCACGGCGAGGCGGCGCTCGGCGGCTGGGGCGGGGTGGTCGACGCCGTCCACGACGCCGGCGGCCGCATCGCGCCGCAGCTGTGGCACGTGGGCGGCATGAAGAACCCGATGCTGCCCGACCATCCCCACGCCGCCGAGGGCCCGTCGGGGCTGCTCCGCCCCGGCAAGGAATACGGCGCGGCGATGACCGACGCCGACATCGCCGATACGATCGCCGCCTTCGCGTCGGCCGCCGCCGACGCCGTGCGGCTGGGCTTCGACGCGGTCGAACTCCACGGCGCCCACGGCTACCTGATCGACCAGTTTTTCTGGGAGGGGACCAACGTCCGCGACGACGGCTGGAACGGCACCCTGCCCGAGCGCGCGAAGTTTGCCACCCACGTCGTCGCCGCGGTCAAGGCGGCGATCGGCACGACGCCGCTGATCCTGCGCCTGTCGCAGTGGAAGCAGCAGGACTTCGCGGTCAAGCTCGCCGCCACCCCCGATGCGCTGGCGGCGTGGCTGCAGCCGCTCGCCGACGCCGGCGTCGACGCCTTCCACTGCTCGCAGCGCCGCTTCTGGGAGCCCGAATTCGCCGAGGTCGACGGCGACGACGGGCTGAACTTCGCCGGCTGGGCGAAGAAGCTGACCGGCAAGGCGACGATCACCGTCGGCTCGGTCGGCCTGTCGGGCGAGTTCGTCGCCGCGTTCGGCGGCGAGGGGTCGCAGCCGGCGTCGCTCGACGGCCTGCTCGAACGGTTGGAGCGCGACGAGTTCGATCTCGTCGCCGTCGGCCGCGCGCTGATCGTCGACCCCGACTGGGCCGAGAAGGTGCGCGACGGCCGCTTCGCCGAACTGACCAGCTTCGACCGCGCCGCGCTGGGGACGCTGGTCTAGCGCCCGCCAATCGGCGTCGACCGCGCGCATCGCGGCGCATCCGCCACGCAACTGTCACGCAGCATGGCTATGGGCCGGAGATCAACCAACGGGGATACGCCGATGCGCCGCTCGCTGCTTCTGACGCTTTCCGTCGCCGCGCTGTGCGCCGCGCCGGCCGATGCCGCGATCCGGCTGCTCGGCCGGGGCGTGCTGAGCGGCACGACCGACAAGTCGGGGCTGACCGGCACCCTCGAGAACGGCCTGCCGGGCAACATCCTCGGCGGGCTCGGGTCGGGCATCGCCTACGCCGGCGGCACCACCTTCCTCGCCGTGCCCGACCGCGGTCCGAACGCGACCCCGTACAATTCGCAGGTCGACGATACGGCGTCGTACATCGCGCGCTTCCAGACGCTCCGGCTCGCGCTCAAGCCGAGCGCCGCCGGCGCGGCACTGCCCTTTACGCTCAACCCGGTGCTGACCCGGACAACGCTGCTGTCGAGCCGGACCGCGCTGACCTACGGCACCGGCGCGGGGCTCGGCACCAAGATCGACGGGACGCCGCTCGGCTCGGGCGCTCCGGCGGCCAACACGGCGTCGGCCCATTACTTCACCGGGCGGTCGGACAATTACGGCCCCGGCAATTCCGGCGTTCCGACCGACGCCCGCTTCGACCCGGAATCGATCCGCCTGTCGAACGACCACCGCGATGTCTTCATTTCGGACGAGTACGGCCCCTATGTCCGCGAGTTCAACCGCTTCAGCGGCAAGCTGGTGCGCACCTACACGCTGCCGACGAACCTCGACGTATCGCTGCTGTCGCCGAACGGGGCCACCGAGATCAGCGGCAACACCGTCGGCCGCGTCGCCAACAAGGGCATGGAGGGCCTCGCCCTGACACCCGACGGCAAGACGCTGTACGGCATCATGCAGGCCCCGCTCGAGCAAGACGCCGGCGTCGCGGCGTCGGCCAAGCTGCTGCGGATCGTCACCATCGACGTCGCCACCGGCGCGACCAAGGCATTCGGCTACAAGCTGACGACCGGGTCGGGCGTCAGCGAGATCGTCGCGATCAACAGCCACGAGTTCCTCGTCGACGAGCGCGACGGCAAGGGCCTCGGCGACGGCAGCAACGCCAGCGTCAAGCAGTTCTTCACGATCGACACGAACGGTGCCGTCGACATCACCGCGCTCAGCGGTGCCGCCGCGGCGGCGGCGACCGGCGTCACCAAGTCGGCGTCGCCGTTCGTCGACCTCGTCTCGGTGCTGCTCGCCAATGGCTTCACCAAGGCCACGATCCCGGCCAAGATCGAGGGCCTCGCCTTCGGCCAGGACGTCGTCGTCGACGGGGTGACGACCCACACGCTCTTCGTCGCCAACGACAATGATTTCCTGCCGACGTACCAGGGCACGCCGAACCCGAACCAGTTCTTCGTCATCGGCTTCACCGACGCCGACCTGCCGCGCTTCGAGTCCCAGCAGTTCAGCGCGAGCGTGCCCGAGCCGACCTCGTGGGCGCTGATGATCGGCGGCTTCGGCCTGATCGGCGGCGCGCTCCGCCGTCGCGCCGTGAGCGTCGCCTAGACCGGCCCGGGAACGGCCGCACCTGGGGGGACTGGCGGCGCGGGCCGCGTGCGGGCATGGTGACCTCCGTTGTGGCGAAGAGGAGCCGGCCGATGACACCCCTCGTCGTCATCCCCGGCCTCGGCAGCGATGGTGCGGTGTGGCAGCCGACGATCGACGCGCTCGGCGACGCGGTCGAGGCGCAAGTCGGCGACACTCTCCATGACGACAGCTTCGCCGGCATGGCGGCGCGCATCCTTAGCCGCGCGCCGAACCGCTTCGCGCTGGCCGGGGTGTCGATGGGCGGGATGGTCGCGCTCGAGATCATGCGCACCGCCCCCGAGCGCGTGACGCGGCTGGCGCTCGTCGATACCAACGCGCGGCCCGATACGCCCGACGCGGCGGCACGGCGGCGGGCGACGATCGCCATGGTCGCGCACGCCACCGACATCGCCCCGCTCGCCGAGGCGAGCCTCGCCGTCCTCGTCCGCCGTGCCGCGCCGGCGGCGATCCGCGATGCGATCGTCGCGATGGGGGTCCGCGTCGGTCGCGACGTCTACCTCCGCCAGAACACGGCGACGCTCGACCGCGGCGACCAGTGGCCGATCCTCGCGACGATCGGCGTTCCGACGATCGTCGTCGTCGGGGCCGAGGACATCCTGACCCCGCCCGACCTGTCGCGCGACATCGCCGCCGGCATCGCCGGGGCGACGCTCCACGTCATTCCCGACTGCGGCCACCTGCCGCCGATCGAGGCCCCCGAAGCGCTGGCGGGGCTGCTGCGGGAGTGGCTGGGGTAGCCTCTACTCCCCCTTCGGTCACGGTCGCGCCGTGCCACCTGCCCCCAGGCGGGGAGGATCGAGCCGGCCGTCACTCATTGCCGGCGGTCGGCTACCGCGCCGTAGAAATCGCTGTCCTACAGCCGCCATCTTGCACTAGTTTCACGGGATCGCTGTTGTCCGGCGATGCTCTTTCCCATCGTTTGCGACGATCAGGATTTCACCGGTAGACGCACGTCGCGTCGACCGGTTACCAGGAACTTTATAAAATTATGTCACGGGCGTGTATTTCACTTTCGCCTTTGTCGGCTTTGCGCCGCAGTCGGCGACCTCCGCCCCCGATTTCAGCCCTCCCCGGTGTAAACTTCGCCTAGTTGTTCATCTTCGCGGCCTTGCCCCGCGCGCGGCTTTCCCCGACAGAAGCGGCAATGCCCGACCCCGACGCCTTCCGCGCCGCCGCGGCGACCAATCCCGCGTGGCCGTTCGTCGAGGCGCGCAAGTTGCTCGACCGCTATCCGCAGCCGCCGGCGAAGGGGCACGTGCTGTTCGAGACCGGCTACGGCCCGTCGGGGCTGCCGCACATCGGCACCTTCGGCGAGGTCGTCCGGACGACGATGGTCCGCCGCGCCTATGCGCTGCTGTCCGACCTGCCGACGCGGCTGATCGCGTTCAGCGACGACATGGACGGCTTCCGCAAGGTCCCACCAAACCTGCCGCAGCAGGACATGCTCGCGCAGTACCTCGGCCAGCCGCTGACCAGCGTCCCCGATCCGTTCGGGACGCATTCCAGCCTCGGCGCGCACAACAACGCGCGGCTGATGGCCTTCCTCGACGGTTTCGGCTTCGACTACGAGTTCGTGTCGTCGACCGACTGCTACCGGTCGGGACGGTTCGACGCGACGCTGCTCGCGGTGCTCGCCAACTACGACGCGGTCATGGCGGTCGTCCTGCCGACCCTCGGGCCCGAACGGCGCGCGACCTACGCCCCGTTCCTGCCGCTGTGCCCGGAGACGGGCGTCGTCCTCCAGGTGCCGCTGATCGCCCGCGACGCCGCCGCCGGGACGGTCAGCTACGTGGACACCCGCACCCGCGAGGTGGTCACGGTGCCGGTCACGGGGGGTCGCTGCAAGCTCCAGTGGAAGGTCGACTGGGCGATGCGCTGGGTCGCGCTCGGCGTCGACTACGAGATGGCGGGCAAGGACCTGATCGATTCGGTCCGCCTGTCGGGGCAGATCGCGGGCATCCTCGGCGCCCGGCCGCCCGAGGGGTTCAACTACGAGCTGTTCCTCGACGCCGCCGGCACCAAGATCTCGAAGTCGAAGGGCAACGGCCTCGGCGTCGACGACTGGCTCGCCTATGCCGCGCCGGAAAGCCTCGCGCTTTACATGTACCAGAGCCCGCGGAAGGCGAAGCGCCTCCACTTCGACGTCATCCCGCGCGCGGTCGACGAGTACCTCGCCTTTGCCGCCGCCTTCGCCGACCAGCCGGTCGAGCAGCAGCTCGGGAACCCGGCGTTCCACATCCACGGCGGGGCGCCGCCGGTCGCCGACGTGCCGCTGACCTTCGGGCTGCTCCTCAACCTCGTCACCGTCGCCGGGACCGACGACCCCGCCGTGCTGTGGGGTTACGTCGGCCGGTCGTTTCCCGGGACGAGCGTGGCGACCCATCCCGACCTCGACCGGCTGGTCCGCTACGCGATCCGCTACGCCCGCGACTTCGTCGTCCCGACGCTGGTCCGGCGCCGGCCCGATGCGCGCGAGGCGGCGGCGCTCGCCGATCTCGACGCTCGTCTCGCCGTGCTGGATCCCGACGCCGGTGCCGAAGCGTACCAGAACGAGGTCTACGAGGCGGGCAAGGCGGCGGGGTTCGAGCCGCTGCGCGACTGGTTCAAGGCGCTCTACGAGATCCTGCTCGGCACCGCCAACGGTCCGCGGATGGGATCGTTTGTCGCGCTCTACGGGTTGAATGCGACACGAGCGTTGATCGCGGAGTCGTTGATTTGATTAGGACCGTCGCCGCAGCGCTCGCGCTGATCGCCGCGCAGCCGGCCTTCGCCAGCGCGGCGAGCCTGTTCCGCGACGGGCATTTCACCGAGGCGGCGACCGCCGGCCACGCCGAGAACACCGCCGCCGCGCTGATCCTCGCCGGCCGCGCCGAGCTGATCGTCGCCAGCTTCGACACGATCGAGCGCGACCGCGCCAAGGCGCTGGTCGACACCGCCGACCATGATTTCGACGCCGCCCTCGTCCTCACGCCGACGAGCCTCGAGGGCGCATTGATGAAGGCGCAGGCGGTCGGGTACCGCGGCAAGCTCGCGAAGTCGCCGGGGCTGGCGAAGGAGACACGCCAGCGCTTCGAGGCGGTCCTCGCGCGCGACGCGAACTATGGCCTGGCGTGGTCGTCGCTCGCCGGCTGGCACGCCGGCGCGGTCGCGACGCTCGGCAAGTTCCTTGCGGGGACGCTTCTCGGAGCGAACTCCAGGACGGCTATGGCCGATTTTGAGACGGGCCTCGCCAAGGACCCCAAGAACCCGGTGCAGTACGCGTTCTTCGCGCTCAGCCTCCTCGACCTGTCGACCGACAATGGTGCGCGTGCGACGGAACTGTTGCAGACGCTGGCCCGGTTGCCTGCGCGCGACGCCTACGAAGGGCTGCTCAAGCGCGAGACTGCGCCGGTCCTGCCGCTCTTGACGAGCGGCGACGTCAAGGGCGCGCAGATCCTCGCGCGACGCCTTCTGCCGTTCGGCAAGCTCGCCTAGGCATCGCTGCCCCACCCCGCGACGACCTGCCGCAGGCGCGCGTGCAGGTCGGTGCCGAATGCCGCATCGCCGCCGAAAAAGGTCGCCTGCAGCGCCGTTACCTTGGGCAGCGCGATACTCAGTGCAGCGATTGCCGCGGGGGTCAGCGTCAGCCGCTTGCGTCGCCGGTTGATTGGGCAGCGGTCGCGCACGATCAGGCCCTTAGCCTCGAGTGTCTTGAGCACGCTGGACAACTGCATCGGGTGTATCTTGCCGTAATGCGCCACTCCGGCTTGTGTGACGTCGTCGCCGTCGTGACCGAGCCACGCCGTCTGGACGAGCACGACGAACTGGAGGTGGGTCAGGTCGAGCGGAGCCAGGACGCGGTCGACCTCGCGCTGATGCCGGTGCGCGACGCGCCACAGCAGGAACCCGATCGTGTCCTCAGGGCGTTCAACCTGCGATGCGGCGAAGATGTCGCGCAGTGTGCGGTAGGGCAGCGCCATCGTCCTCCGCGGCCGAGCGACCGGCAAACTCCCGTTGCGGCGCAATATAAACGCGCTTACTGAACGTCGCATGAGCGCTGCCGACGATCAAGCTCCTGCCAAGCCGGAGGCTGCCGAACACACCGCCGTGCGCGAAAGCGAAGCAAAGAGCGCCCAGGCTGTCGCTAGAGACGATCCCGACGAAAGTGGGAACAGCCAGCGGGACGGCGGCGACAAGGACGGTCTCGACAAAGGTAGCCGCCAAGAAAACGACAAGAAAGGTGCCGACGGTAAAGGTAAGGACGACGAAGGCGGCGACGACAAGGGTAAGGAAGACAAGGGCAAGGACGACAAAGAAGGCGGCGATGATGGCGAGGGCGAGGAGCCGCCGCCCAAGCCGCTCAAGGATCGCCCGATCCTCATCACCGTCATCGTCATCGTCGTCGTCGCGCTGATCGCCGGCGGCATCCTATACTGGCTCAACGCGCGGCAGTACGAGACGACCGACGACGCTTATGTCGACGGCCACATCGTCCGCATCGCGCCGCAGGTGTCGGGTATCGTGCGCGAGGTGCTGGTCGACGACAACCAGGTCGTCGGCCCTCGCCAGGTCATGGCGGTGATCGACACCGTCCAGCCGCGGGCGCGCTACGAGGGTCTCCTCGCCCAGGCGCAGCAAGCGCGCGCCGCCGTCGGCACATCGCTCGCTCAGATCGGCGTCACGCGTCAGCAGATCGCCGCCGCGCGCGCGCAGGTCGTCCAGCCGCAGGCCGATTTCGTCAAGGCGCGGATCGACCTCGCCCGCTACCGCTCGCTGCAGTCGATCGAGCCTGCCGCGGTCGCCGCGCAACAGGTTGACGCCGCCGTCCAGGCGGTCGACGACGCGCGTGGCCGCCGCGACGCCGCGGTCAAGGCGGTCCGCCAGGCGGAGGCGCAGCTCAGATCGAGCGAGGCGCAGGTCGTCGCCGACCGCGCCGCCGTCGGCGCGGCCGATGCTCAGGCTCGCGTTACCGCCGCCGACCTCGCCAATGCCAACGTCATCGCCCCGGTCGTCGGACGCATCGCGAACCGCACGGTCCAGCCGGGGTCATACGTCTCGCCGGGGCAGCAGATGCTCGCGATTGTACCGCTCAAGCTCTACGTCACCGCGAATTTCAAGGAGACGCAGCTCAAGCTGATGCGCGTCGGTCAGCCGGTGACGATGAAGATCGACACCATCCCCGACGTCGAGTTCCGCGGCCACGTCGAATCGTTCCAGCGCGGCGCGGGACAGGCGTTCGCGCTGCTGCCGGCGGAGAATGCGACCGGCAACTTCGTCAAGGTCGTCCAGCGCGTCCCCGTCCGCCTTGCGATCGACACGCCGGCGATCGAGGCGTACCCGGTCGGTCCCGGTATGTCGGTCGTGCCGCGAGTCAAGGTCCGCTAGGTGGCTGCCGCCGCCGGGATCCGTTAGATGGCCGGCGACGGCGGCTTCGACACCTCGCGCTCGGCGGCAGGCAAGCGCTCGCCATGGCTGGTCGTCGGTGTCATTTCGATCGCGACGTTCATGGAGGTGCTCGACACCTCGATCGCTAACGTCAGCCTCAATCACATCGCCGGCAGTTTGTCGGTCGCGCCCGACGAATCGACGTGGGTCCTGACCAGCTATCTCGTCGCCAACGCCGTCATTATTCCGATCTCGGGATGGCTGTCGAATGTCATCGGCCGCAAGCGCTACTACATGCTGTCGGTCGCGCTGTTCACCGTCGCGTCGTTCCTGTGCGGCATCGCGCCGAACATCCAGACCCTCGTCATCGCGCGCATCTTCCAGGGGATTGGCGGCGGCGGCCTCGCACCGTCGGAACAGTCGATGCTTGCCGACACCTTTCCGCCGGCCAAGCGTGGCGCCGCCTTTGCCGCCTACGGGTTCGTCGTCATCGTCGCTCCCGTCATCGGGCCGACGATCGGCGGCTGGGTCACCGACAATTATTCGTGGCACTGGATCTTCCTCGTCAACGTGCCGGTCGGCGTCCTGTCGCTATTCCTCGTCAACATTTTCGTCGATGAGCCCAAGGTGCTGGTCGACGAGCGCAAGGCATTGCTCAAGAAGGGGCTCAGGGTCGATTACATCGGCTTCATCCTCGTCGCTGTCGGCCTTGGCTGCCTCGAGATCACGCTTGACCGCGGCGAGCGTGACGACTGGTTCGGGTCGAACTTCATCACTGCGACGGCGATCGTCGCGGCGGTCTCCATCGTCTTCCTCGTCATCTGGGAGGCGACGCGACCTGACCCGATCGTCAACGTCCGGCTGATGGCCAAGCCCAACCTGGCCGCCGTCCTTGCCGTGATGTTCACCACCGGCGTCATCCTGTTCGGCTCGGTCCAGCTGATCCCGGCGATGCTCCAGCAGGTGTTCGGCTATTCGGCGACAGACGCCGGTCTGGCCATGACCGCAGGCGGCGTTGCCACCGTCATCGCCATGCCGATCACGGGCATCATTACCAGCAAGGTCGATGTTCGCTTCCTCATTCTCGGCGCGCTGATCGTGTCGGCGGTCGCCCTTGGGCACCTGACCGATCTCGACGCGACCGCGAGCTTCGACGATTGGGCATGGGCGCGCGCCTACCAAGCGGTCGCGCTGCCGTTCCTGTTCGTTCCGATCACCACCGCCGCCTATACCGGGTTGAAGCCGACCGAGACGAACGAGGCGTCGGCGCTGCTCAACGTCTTCCGCAACCTCGGCGGGTCGTTCGGCATCGCCCTCAGCCAGGCGTGGCTCAGCATCGAGAGCCAGACGCGTCAGTCGCGTCTCATCGAGCACCTCAACCCGCTGGCGCCAAACTACGCCAGCGGCCTCAGCCGGGTCGAGACCGCGTTACGCGATGCGGGGATGGCGGCGGGTCAGGTGACCCAGGCGGCGCAAGCCGAGCTGTATCGCATGGCCGCGCAGCAGGCGGCGATGCTCGGTTACCTCGACGTCTACCGCGCGCTGATGGTCTACACGGTATGCGCGATCCCGGTCATCTTCCTGCTCAAGGCCCCGCCCAAGGGGCAGGCGGCGGCAGGGGGATGAGACGCCTCGTCCCGATCGCGGCGCTCGTCGCGCTCGCCGGCTGCACCGTCGGACCGAACTACGTCCGCCCAGAGGTGCCGGTCCCGCCGGCGTTCGCCGAAGCGACGACTGGCGCTGCCGGCGGCGAGCCGGGGCGGTGGTGGACCCAGCTCAACGATCCCATCCTCCAGACGCTGATCGACCGCGCCCTCGTCGGCAACCTCGACCTCGCCACCGCGCGCAGCCGAATCGCGGGGGCGCGGGCGCAGGAACGCGAGGCGCGGGCCGCCGGGCTGCCGCAATTCAACGGCAATGCCGAGTTCAACCGGATCGACTTCAGCAAGAACGCCGGGCTGAGCTCGCTGGCGAGCTCCTTCGGCGGGGGCGGCGGCGGCATGGGGGGCGGTGCGGGCGGCGGCGGCTCCTCGGGGCAGGGCATCGCGCTTCCCGGCAGCGGCATCTCGACGTGGACGCTCGGCTTCGACGCGTCGTGGGAGATCGACCTGTTCGGCGGCATCCGGCGGCAGGTCGAGGGCGCGCGGGCGCGCATCGCGGCGGCCGAATGGAACGTCCGCGACATGCAGGTCAGCGTCGCCGCCGAGGTCGCATCGGACTATCTGATGCTGCGCTCGCTGCAGAGCCAGATCGCGATCGCTGAGGACGAGCTCAAGCGCCAGCAGAACACGCTCCGCCTGATCACCGCGCGTCGCGTCGTCGGCGTCGTCGCCGAACTGCCGCAAAGCCAGCAGCGGCTCCAGCTGTCGAACGTCGCGGCGCAGCTACCGGGCCTGATCTCGCGCGCCCGCGACGAGATCCATGCGCTCGGCGTCCTTACCGGTGGCGGGGCCGATTCGCTGAACGACCTGCTCGGCCCGGCCGCCC
>CAHJWT010000061.1 GCA_903643075.1 Sphingomonadaceae bacterium
CAGCGCGCGCATCGCCGCCGCCGCCGCGGCCGAGGCGGAGATCGCGGCGGTCATGCGCTTCGGCGGGCGTTTCGTCTTCGTCGGCGATCCCGACTATCCCTTCCTCCTCGCCCGGACCGAGACCGCGCCGCCGGCGCTCGCGGTCAAGGGCGATCTCGGCCTGTTCGACCGGCCGGCGGTGGCGATGGTCGGCGCGCGCAACTCGAGCGCCGCCGCCGTACGCTTCGCGCGCGAGCTGGCGGCGGCGCTGGCGGAAAGCGAATTGGTCGTCGTCTCGGGGCTCGCCCGCGGCATCGACGCGGCGGCGCACTGGGGCGCGCTCGCCGGCGGGACGATCGGCGTCGTCGCCGGCGGCCTCGACGTCGTCTACCCGTCCGAGAACGCCGACCTGCAGGCGCGCATCGCCGCCGAGGGGCTCGTCGTCGCCGAAAGCGCGTTCGGGACGCAGCCGCAGGCGCGCCACTTTCCGCGCCGCAACCGGATCATCGCCGGGCTGTGCGCCGGCACGATCGTCGTCGAGGGCGCCTTGAAGTCGGGGTCGCTGATCACCGCGCGGATCGCCGCCGAGGCCGGGCGCGAGGTGATGGCGGTGCCGGGTTCGCCGCTCGACCCGCGCGCGCAGGGATGCAACCAGCTTATCCGCGAGGGCGCGACGCTGATCCAGACCGCCGCCGACGTGATCGAGGCGCTGGCGACCGTCGGCGGCGACGTCGGCGGTCGCCTGATGGCCCCCGAAGCGGGGTGGGAAGCGGTCGCGGCCGAGGCCGACGACGCGACGCTGACGGCGATCGCCGCTCTGCTGTCGCCGGTTCCCGTCGCGATCGACGAGCTCGTGCGGCAGACGGGCGCGCCGAGCGCGACCGTCGCGGCGGCGCTGCTCGACCTCGAACTGGCGGGGCGGATCGTGCGCCACGCCGGCGGGCGGGTAGCGCGGGCCTAAGGCTTCGCCGTCGGCACAATGTTCGCGTGGCGGGCGACCTCGCGCCACGTCCCGCCCTCGTCGCGCCAGACGGCGGTAAAGCGCAGGTTCGACGTCAGTCCGGCTAACGGAAAGGTGCCGGCCCAGGTGACGATCTCGCTGCCGGCGATCACCGCCATCGGGCCGTAGACGTGGATATAGTCGATCGACCGCGTCAACGCCGACATGGCGACGAAACGCGACGCGGTCATGCCGAGCACCTGCGTCTTCGTGACGAAACGGTTGAGCGGATTGGTGACGACGAACTCGTCCGACCACAAGGCACCCAGCGTTGCCGTATCGCTGGCGATGAAGGCGGCGACCTCGCGATCGTTCAGGCGGCGCAGCGCCGCTTCGGTCGCGGCCGGGTCGGCGGCGACCGGCACTGCCCAGAGGAGTGCGAGGACGGTAATAATCCGCTGTATCGTGCACGCCCCTCACCAACGTCGCAGCATAACACGTGTGCCAGCCCTTGCCACCGTCCCCATATAGCGCGTAGGGGCCGCCGCCTTGCGGCCCGGAGACGTGCATGGAACTCGTCATCGTCGAATCGCCGGCCAAAGCCAAGACGATCAACAAATATCTTGGGCCGAACTACGTCGTGCTGGCGAGCTACGGCCATGTCCGCGACCTGCCGGCGAAGGACGGCAGCGTCGAGACCGACAATGGCTTCGCGATGCACTGGGAGACCTACGCCGACAAGGCGCGACAGCTGAAGGCGATCGGCGACGAGGCAAAGCGCGCCGACCGCGTCATCCTCGCCACCGACCCCGACCGCGAGGGCGAGGCGATCAGCTGGCACCTCCTCGAATGGCTGAAGGCGAAGAAGGGCCTGTTGCCCAAGGGCGGCGCGACGCGGGTTACGTTCAACGAGATCACCAAGCCTGCGATCCTCGCCGCGATGGCGAAACCGCGCGACCTCGACGCTGACCTGATCGACGCCTACCGGGCGCGGCGCGCGCTCGACTATCTCGTCGGCTTCAACCTGTCGCCGGTGCTGTGGCGCAAGCTGCCGGGGGCGAAAAGCGCGGGACGCGTCCAGTCGGTCGCGCTCCGCATCGTCGTCGACCGCGAGCGCGAGATCGAGACCTTCGTCAGCCGCGAATACTGGACGGTCGAGGCGACGCTGGCGACCGTCGCCGGCGCATCGTTCGTCGCCCGGCTGACGCATTGGAACGGCAAGAAGCTCGACCGCTTCGACCTCGCCGACGTCGTCACCGCGCAGCAGGCGCGCGCCGACGTCGAGGCGGGCAAATTCACCATTACCGCAGTCGAGACCAAGCCGGTCACACGTAACCCCTATCCCCCGTTCACCACCTCGACCATCCAGCAGGAGGCGGCGCGCAAACTGGGTTTCACCGCCAGCCACACGATGCGGGTGGCGCAGTCGCTCTACGAAGGCGGCCAGATCACCTACATGCGGACCGACGGCGTCCAGATCGCCGCCGAGGCGATCGCCGCCGCGCGCGCGGTCATCGCCGAGGACTACGGCGGCGGCGAGCACGTCCTGCCCAAGACGCCGCGCCACTACGCGACCAAGGCAAAGAACGCGCAGGAGGCGCACGAGGCGATCCGCCCGACCGACCTCGCCCGGCGGCCGTCCGGCAGCGGCGACGAGGCGCGGCTCTACGCGCTGATCTGGAAGCGGACGATCGCGTCGCAGATGGCGTCGGCGAAGATGGAGCGGACGAGCGTCGACCTGACCGACGCCAAGGCGACGCTCCGCGCGACCGGGCAGGTCGTGATCCATCCCGGCTTCCTCGCCGTCTACACCGAGACCAGCGACGAGCCCGACGAGGAGGGCGACGACGGCCGCCGCCTGCCCCGCATCACGCAGGGTGAGACGCCGCAGGTCACCGCCGCGCGCGCCGACCAGCACTTTACCGAGCCGCCGCCGCGCTATTCGGAGGCGTCGCTGGTCAAACGCCTCGAGGAACTCGGCATTGGCCGGCCGTCGACCTACGCGTCGATTCTGCAGACGCTCCGCGACCGGAGCTACGTGCGGATGGAGAAAAACCGCTTCTTCGCCGAGGAGAAAGGCCGGCTCGTCACCGCCTTCCTCGAACGATACTTCGAGAAGTACGTCAGCTACGACTTCACCGCCGATCTCGAGACGCGGCTCGACGAGGTGTCGGCGGGAACTCTCGACTATCTGAGCGTCCTCAGTGATTTCTGGGCCGACTTTCAGCCGAAGACGAAGGAGGTGCTCGACATCCGCCCGTCGGACGTGACGGTCGCGATCGACGAGTTCCTGTCGCCGTTCCTGTTCCCGCCGAAGGCCGACGGCAGCGATCCGCGGCTTTGCCCGACGTGCGGCACGGGCCGCCTCGGCCTCAAGACCGGCAAGTTCGGCGCCTTCGTCAGCTGCTCGAACTATCCCGACTGCCGCTACACCCGCCAGTTCGGCGAGGGCGGCGAGGTGCGCGAGTCTACCGGCCCGGTCGTCCTCGGCGACGACCCCGCGACCGCCGAGCCGGTCACGCTGCGCTCGGGCCGCTTTGGGGCCTATGTTCAGCGCGGCGACGACGGAGCCAAGGGCGACGCCAAGCCGCCGCGCGCGTCGATTCCAAAGGACATGCCCGTCACCGGTCCCGAGCACCTCGACACCGCGCTCCAGCTGCTGTCGCTGCCGCGCACCGTCGGCGAGCACCCCGAGACCGGCAGCCCGATCACCGCGAGCATCGGCCGCTACGGCCCCTACCTCGCCCACGCCGGGAAGTACGCGCGTCTGTCGTCGAGCGCCGAGGTGTTCGAGACGGGAATGAATTCGGCGGTTGCCAAGCTCGCCGACGCCGCCGCCAACCCCGGCCGCGCCCGCAACGCTCCGACGCCGCTGCGCGAGGTCGGCCCGCACCCGGTCAGCAGCGCGGCGATCAAGCTGATGGAAGGTCGCTACGGCCCCTACCTGACCGACGGCATGACCAACGCCAACGTTCCCAAGGGTGAGGACGGCATGGCGCTGACCATCGACGCGGCGGCGGCGCTGATCGACGCGCGCGCGGCCATGCCGGCCAAGGGAAAGAAGCCGGCGAAGAAGGCGAAGCCGGCTCCCAAGCCGGCGACGGCGAAGACACCCGGCAAGACGGCATCGACGCCGCCCCGCACAGACGGTGCCAAGCCGAGCGCCGTCCGCGCACCGACAAAGCGAGCGACGGCCAAGCCGCGCGTGAAGACGGCGGGCTAGATACGGCGGCACCCCTTCCGTCGTTCAGCGAAGATCTCTCGCGACGCCCCTCGCGATCACGGCGCTCATTAGTCGTCACACCCGCGTCGTGAATGGGTCGTACGCTACGCCACGGTCGAACACGTCGATTCCCTCCGCCGCCTTGAACCACGCGACGATGCGGTAGGTGACGGGCGTCAGGATCACCTCCCACAGCACCTTGAGGGCATAGTTGGTCACAAGCACCTGGAGGACGAGACCGGCATCCCACACGCCGAGGAACGCCAGAGGATAGAAGATCAAGCTGTCGACCCCCTGGCCTACCACCGTCGAGCCGATCGTCCGGGTCCACAGCATCCGACCGGCGGTCCACACTTTCATCCGGCTGATCACGGCGGCGTTGGCGATCTCGCCGGCCCAGAAGGCGGTGATCGACGCGAGAAAGATGCGCGGCACCTGGCCGAACACGGTAGCCAGCGCGGCCTGCCCATTCCAGTCGGCGGCGGGCGGCAGGGCGACGACGACCCAGCTCATGCCGGCGGCGAACAGCGACGCGGCGAACCCGGCCCAGACGCAACGGCGTGCGCGGGCGAAGCCGTAGACCTCGGCGAGAACGTCGCCGAGGACATAGCTCAGCGGGAAGAACAGGATGCCCGCACCGAACTTGACCGCGCCGACGACAGGCAGCGTCGCCACCGCCGGCTTTCCCGCGCCGATCAGGTTCGAGCAGATCAGGATGACGACGAACGCCGACATCGCGAAGTCGTAGAAGCGCAACCGCCGCTCGCCGAGCGTGGCGGCATCGACCGCGACGACCCCCGGCGGGTCAGCCATGGCGGGTGTAAGGTGACAAAGGTTACACTGCCACGCAGGAGACGGTCGGCGAAAACGCGGTCGCGCGGGCACAGGCGCGACGTGCCGGACGGGCAACTGCGGGAGGTCCGACACGGCCGGGGGGAGCGGCGTCGTGCTCCGTCGACAAAGGCGAGGCGATGGTCATCACCGCCACTTACCTTTGCCACGCGGGTGTAGGACAGGATTTTCTCGTGTCGTCCGCGCCAGTCCGGCCGGCGCTATTGCCGTCGGCAGGCCAACGATGACAGATCGCCGGCGACGTGGCGCGGGCAGCGAGGAGGACGACGATGGCACGACGACCGCAAGACCGGCAGCCGCTGCCCACCGCCGTTAATGTCGGCATCGCAGCGCTCGGGCTTGCGGCGGCGGCGACGGGCATCTGGGCGCTCGCCGACTACCGCGCGTGGCGTGCGCTCGGCGTCGGCGGCCTGCCGCCGACGTGGCGCGGTTGGGCGACGATGACGCGGCTGCGGCTGCGGATGACCGATCCGCTCGCCACCGCGGGCTTCGGCCACGGTGAAGGACCGGGCCGCCTCGCCGACCTGACGGACCGGGCCGGCACGCGGCCGCGGATCGCCCCGCACCCAATCCCCCACCGCCAGCAAAGCGACCATGCGCCGCCGGCGGCCAAGGCGGCGCTGGCGAAGGCATTCGACGACGCCGTGGCCGCCGCACCAGGCACACTCGCCTTCCGGCCGAGCCATTTCGAGAAGCACAACCCGGCTATCGCCGCGATAGACTGCTGTCTCGGCAACCACGGTGAGATCGCTCACATCCACCCGTCCGACGGGTCGATGCACATGATCATGTCGCCGGCCGATGCGTCCACGGTTATCGCGCGCGGATGGGGCGAGCGCCACGGTCTCGCCGGGATCGGCTTCGCGCTGCCGCCGACCTATCTGATGATCTACGCACCGCGCACAGTCGGCGAGGTCGCTGAAATCGCCGCCATTCTCGCCGCGGCAATCGGCCACGCGATGGCAATTCGAAATTCATGACGAAAGCGTGAAATTGGATGTTGCGGCGCAGCAATCGTCGGCATAGCTTTGAGTCGCCGGCCCGAGGTCAGCGCCGGCGCAACCGGGGACTTGCCATGAACAAGCTTGTTTTCGCCGCTGTAATATTCGCCGCTGGGCCCGCGCTTGCCCAGGACACCGCGCCCGCCGTCGCGACGACCGCGGTCGCGACCAAGATCAGCGCCGAGGAAATGGCGCGCGACCCGCGGATGATCGCCGCGATCCGCCACGCCAACGTCACGGCCGATCACAAGTGCGGCGAGACCGTCGGCGGTATCACCGACCTTGCGACCAAGGCTGACGCGCAGCGCTGCCGCCGCCGCATGGTCGAGACGGCGAAACTCGACGCCCAGGGCGAGATCGAGGGACACTAAGCGTTCGCGCTTCGTTCCCGCCTGTGGTAGATCGAGGCGATGGGCGAGTCGCTCCCCCTTCGCTGGCTGTATCTCGACCTCAACAGCTATTTCGCCAGCGTCGAGCAACAACTCGCGCCTGAACTGCGCGGCAAGCCGATCTGCGTCGCCCCGGTCGATACCGACGCGACCAGCGCGATCGCCGCGAGCTACGAGGCGAAGGCGTTCGGCATCAAGACGGGAACCAAGATCTACGAGGCCAAAGCGCGCTGCCGCGACCTGATCGTCGTCCCGGCACGGCACGAGGAATACGTCCGCTTCCACCACCGCATTATCGCCGAGGTCGAGCGCCACGTTCCAGTCACCGCCGTCTGCTCGATCGACGAGGTCGCGTGCCGGCTGTGCGACAACGAGAACGGTCGCGCGCAGGTCGAGCCGCTGGCGCGGCGGATCAAGGCGGGGATTGCGGCGAACGTCGGTACCGAACTTCGCTCGTCGATCGGAATCGCGCCGAATCGGCTTCTTGCCAAAATGGCGGCCGATATGGAGAAGCCCGATGGACTGACCATCCTCGATACCGATACGCTCGTCCCACGGCTGCGCACGCTGCGGCCCGGTGACATCCCTGGCGTCGGCGCGAACATGGAACGACGGCTTGCGGTTGCCGGCGTGGTCACCATGGAGCGCATCCTGGCGCTGACCCCGCGCGAGGCACGCCAGGTCTGGGGGAGCGTCTGGGGCGAACGGCTCCACTGGCTGCTGCAGGGTGCCGACCTGCCCGAGCGCGAGACGCAGCGGCGGACGATCGGCCACAGCCACGTTCTCGGCCCCGACAAGCGGCTACCCGAGCGCGCTCGGCTCGTCGCGCGGCGGTTGTGCCTGAAGGCGGCGACACGGCTGCGGCGGATGGGGTGTCGGACCGGCTTCGTCGTGTTGTCGGTCAAGGGCGAACGCGCGCCGCAGGGCAGCGCCGCGACACCTCCGGCCGGAGAAGCGTCCGACTTCCGCCCGGGTGGCGGGGCGGTCAGCTGGTCGGGGCGGATGGCGGCGCTTCCCGGCGGGCGCTGGTCGCACGGTCAGAAGCTGGTCGCGGCGCAGGACAATTTCACCCTGCTCGGCGTTCTCGACCATCTGTGGGCGCGGATGCGCGCCGAGCTGCCCGACGCGCGCTACCTCCAGGTCGCGGTCACGTTCCTCGAGCTGACTGACGCCGCCGCCACCCAGCTGGCCTTGTTCGACGATGTCGGCGGCGGGGGCGGCGCGGTGACGCCGGCGACCGAGGCGCGGCGGCTGGCGCTGTCGACCGCGATCGACCGGATGAACGCGCGATTCGGCCGCGACTCGGTCACCGTCGGTCACGATGCCCACGGCGCGACGCGGAGCGGCGGGCCGAGGATCGCCTTCACCCGCATCCCCGAGCTGGCCGAGTTCGTCGAATAGGTCAGCGCATCGCGTCCCCCGGCGCACCGATCGGCACCAGGTGGATCGTCGCGGCGATCGCGCCAATGGCATTGCCGGCGACCGGCTGGACACGCTCGTCGGCCGATATCGGGCCTGCGCACGGAGCGGCATCCGGTTGAGGAAGATCGCGAATACCAGCGGCTCGCCGCCCGGGCCGTCGATATAGCCCGCGAGCGCCTTGTCGGCGAGGACGCCGCGGTCGAGCAGGTCGTCGTCGCTCCACGTTCCGGTCTTGGCGAAGACCGCGCCCGCCACCGGCGACGTCTTCTGGATGTCGGCGAGCGTGCCGTCGCGGCCGAGGATCGGTAGAGTCCCCCGCGCCACGCCGCGAAGACCCGCTGCCTAGCCATGAAGGCGAGATAGTGGACCATGAAATCCGGCGTGAAGCTTGCGCTCGCACGGCGCGACCGGGTCGACCGCGACCAGCATTCCGCCTGAGCTGTAGTCCTCGTCGACGAAGGCGAGGCGGCCGTCGGGCTGGGCGCGGCCCGACAGGTTGGCGTCCCACCTCGCAACGATGACGATGTCGCCGGCGATTACCCCGTTCGCGATCGGTCCGGTGCGGTAGACCCGGGCGTGGAAGCGGAAGTCCGGGCCGAGCAGCGCTAGGGCCGCGCCGGTCGAGACCAACTTGGTCGTCGACGCGGGGACGAACAGCTTGTCGCCGTCGTGGCAGTAGCGGACCGCGCCGTCGGCCGGCGACAGAACCTCGACGCCAAGGCGGCCGCGCGCCATCTCGGGGCTCCCGGCGAGCGTCGCAACCGCGTCGGCGGCGCTCGCCGGACCTTCAACCGGGCCGTCTTTACGCCCGGCGCGCGTTGCCCGGAAGCGCCAAGTTGGCGGCATAGGCGGCGCGATCGATCGCGTAGACGACGTGCCTGACCGTCGTGCCCGCCATCTCCGCGTCGTCGACGCGGTCAGTCAGCACGCCGCCGATCTTCTCCATCGCCCGGCGTGAGCGGAGGTTGGTCTCGCCGACGAGGAAGATGACGCGGTCGTACGCGCTGAGCGCGTGACCGACCATCAGCCCCTTGACCGCGCGATTGGTCGCGCCACCCCAATGGCTCCGCGCGAGGAAGCTCCACCCGACCTCGATCTCTCCCGGGAGGGCGCGGCCGAGGTCGTAGCGCGACGAGCCGATGATCGCCCCGCTCACCGGGTTGACCGCGACGAGTGCGCCGCCGCTGGCCAGTGCAGCGGCGAAAAAGGCGCGGAACACCGGCTCCTGCCAGCGGTCGTGCGCCGGATGGATCGCCCAGATCAGCGGGTCGGCGGCGACCGCGAACAGCGCGTCCCAGTCGTCGGCCCGCAGCGGCCGCAGCAGCACGGTGTCGTTTGCCAGCGTCGGTTGCAGGTCGATCGCCGCGCCGGGCATCAGTGCAGCTTGAGCTTCGGCCGGACGATCGCGTTGACGTGGCCGATCGCGATCAGGGACAGCCCGCGCAGCCAGCCGTGGATCGCGATCAGGTGCATCCGGTAGAGCGACATGTAGACGAAGCGCGCGAGCCGCCCCTCGACCGCCATCCGCCCGCCGACGAGGTTACCCATCAGCGACCCGACAGTCGCGTAGCGGGCGAGGCTGACGAGGCTGCCGTGGTCCTGATAGACGAACGGTTTCAACGGCTTGCCAGCGATCGTCGCCTTGAGATTGTGGAAGACGATGTCGGCCATCTGGTGCGCCGTCTGCGCTCGCGGGGGCACCGGCCGCTCGCCGCCGTAGGGCACGTAGCTCGCGCAGTCGCCGATCGCGAAGATGCGGTCGTCGCGCGTCGCCTGCAGCGTCGGGCCGACGACGACCTGGTTCGACCGCGTCGTCTCGAGGCCACCGATGCCGGCCATGAACGCCGCACCGCGGACGCCCGCCGCCCAGACCATGAGGTCGGCGGGAATGAAGTCGCCGGCTCCCGTCGCGATGCCGTTGGCGCGCGCCGCCGTGACCATTTCCCCGACGCGGACGCGGACCCCGATCGCCTCGAGCTCGCCCTGCGCCGCCGTGGCGAGCTTGTCAGGGAGCGCGGGCAGTATACGCGGCCCCGCCTCGACGAGGACCGTCCGCAGCCGCGACGCGTCGAAGACTTCGAGCCCATACATCGCGAGGCTGTCGGCCGACATGTGGAGCTCGGCGGCGAGCTCGACCCCGGTCGCACCGCCGCCGACGATGACGATGTCGACCGTCGCGTCCGACGCCGGGTCGGCGGCGATCGCGCGCGACACGCGCAGGCATTGGTTCAGCAGCTTACGGCGGAAGCGGTCGGCCTCGGCGCGCTCGTCGAGGAAGATGCAATGGTCGCGGACACCCGGCGTCGCGAAGTCGTTCGACACCGATCCCACGGCGAGAACCAGATAGTCGTAGCGGATGCGGTGGCGGCCGACAATCTCGCGTCCGTCCTCGACGATCGGCGCGATGACAATCTCGCGGCGCGCGCGGTCGATGTCCTCGAGCGAGCCGTCGAAGAAGCGGTAGTCCCACCGCTGCGCGTGGCCGCGGTAGCCGACCTCGTCCAAGTTGGCGTCGAGCGACCCCGCCGCGACCTCGTGGAGGAGCGGTTTCCAGATATGCGTCTGTGCCTTGTCGACGAGGATGATGTCGTAGTCGCGCTTGCCGAAGTGGCGGCCGAGCTTCGCGACGAGTTCGAGGCCCCCGGCGCCGCCGCCGACGACGACGATCTGCGTCTTCAATGCACGTTCCGCCGCCATCGCGTCTCCTCGCCGGCGACCCTAGCAGGCCCGGCGGGCTTGTCACCGCGCCGTGACGCCCGGCAGTGGCGAGGTATTGCGCGACGCCGCTATTTCGGCGACACTCGCAGAGCACAAAAGAACGCAACCGGGGCTGGCTGAAGGCGGCGGTCGCCGCGCTCGTCGCCGCCGGCGCGGCGACCACGGCCTATGCCCTGACGCATCACTGAGCAACGACGGCTGATCGGTCGTCGCGGACTGCTCGCGCCCGATCCCGCCGCCGGAGCTGCTGCGAGCCGCATGACATCCTCAGCCGGCCGGCAGAAGCAGGCTCGCGTCACCATAGCTGTAGAAGCGGTAGCCGGCCGCCACCGCATGGGCATAGGCGGCGCGCATCGTGTCGAGGCCCATCAGTGCACTGACCAGCATGAACAGCGTCGACTTCGGTAGGTGGAAGTTGGTCAGCAGGCCGTCGACGACGGCGAAGCGGAAGCCGGGCGTGATGAAGATGCTCGTCTCGCCGCGCCACGGCTGGATGCCGTCGGGAGTCCACGCGCTTTCAAGCAGACGCGCGCTCGTCGTACCGACGGCAACGACCCGCCGTCCTTCGGCCTTGGCGGCGGCGAGGCGTGCGGCGGTGGCGGCATCGACGACGCCCCATTCGGCGTGCATCGCGTGATCATCGGTGTCGTCGGCCTTGACCGGCACGAAGGTCCCGGCTCCGACGTGGAGGGTGACCATCTCGCGCTGGACACCGGCGGCGTCGAGGGCGGCGAGGAGGTCGGGGGTGAAGTGCAGCCCGGCGGTCGGCGCGGCGACCGCGCCGGGGGCGGCAGCGTAGACGGTCTGATAGTCGCTCAAGTCCTGTGCATCGACGGCACGCTTCGACGAGATGTACGGCGGCAGCGGCATCTGCCCGGCGGCCGCGAGCGCCGCTTCGAACGGCAGCGCGCTGTCGAAGCGCCAGCGGACGGCCCCGTGCTCGTCGCGCGCCTCGACAACGCCGGTCAGGCCCGCCCCGAAGTCGATCCGGTCGCCGGGTTTGAGCCGCTTGGCGTTCTTGACGAAGCTCCACCACACGCGGTGATCGACGCGGCGGTGGAGGGTGACGCGGACGCGCGCGTCGCCCTTGCGGCCGTGGAGCTGCGCCGGGATGACGCGGGTGTCGTTGAATACAAGGACGTCGCCGGCGCGGAGCCGCTCCGGCAGATCGGTCATCACCCGGTCGGCGAGGCCGCCGGGCCGCACGACGAGCAGCCGCGCCGTGTCGCGGGGCACCGCCGGCCGCAGCGCGATCCGGTCGGGCGGCAGGTCGAAGTCGAAGTCGGCGACGCGCATGACGCTCCTCCCTCTCCCTTCTACGGAACAGGGCAAGGGACGCGCCTGCAGGCGCGACCCGGAGTGAGGGTGTCGGGACGGTGAGAGGGGCGACCATTCGATCGGACACCCTCACCCCGCCACGCCGC
>CAHJWT010000062.1 GCA_903643075.1 Sphingomonadaceae bacterium
GGGGCGGCGGTGGCACGGCCTGCGCCGCAGCGGGTGCGGCGAGCACGAGTCCAGCCGCGGCCACGGCGGCGCGCGCGACCCGCTCCACACCGGGAAGAGGACCGCGCAAGGTCACGAAAGCGCCGGTGTCCCGCCCTGGCGCAACGGGGCCGGAGCGACTCGCTGCGGTCATTGCGATGGCGAGACGATCATAGCGAACGGAACGGCGGAAGCGGCGGAATACATTCATGCCGGCGATGCTACACCGATCGACCGGCTGCAGGACAGCGGCTTGTCGTCGATCCTCGCCGCCGCGCGGGGAGCGACCAGGTAAGCGCGACGGTCCGCCGCGCCCACGTGGTCCTCCCCGCGGGGCGGGGAGGATCATTCTCACCCCGCCGACGGCGTCGGCCACAGCGTCACGATCAGGCCGCCGGCGACGATGAAAGCGCCGCCGATGAACGTCGGCCAGCCAGGCATCGCGCGGAAGGTCGCGTAGGCAATGACCTGCCACACGACGAACAGCGTCGCGATGTAGAGGCCGACGACGCGCCCGAAATCGATCGGCGCCGAGTTGAGCGCATAGCCATAGCCGAACAGCAAGACCGCGCCGCCGGTGAAGGCGGCCAGCCGCGTCGCACCGGCTTGGCCAAGTCCGATGCGGACGACGGCATCGCCGGTCACTTCGAGCACGGTCGCAACGAGGAGGGCGACGGCGATGGGCAGGGCCGAGCGGATCACGGGGTGAGGATAGCCGATCGGGGCGGGATGAGGGAGTCGTATCGCACGGTCTCGCTCTTCCGCCATGGGTAGCGGCGCAACCGACGCCGTGCGATCGCGTCAGACAGCCGCTCCGATCCTTGGTGTCATCCCGGCGCAGGCCGGGACCCATCAACTCGAACTTCGGAGGTCATGGATCTACCTGCGCCAGGATGACAATGACGAGGGCGACCACGCCCACTCTTCCCGCGCTCCCTCCGTCACGGCTGGGCCGTGCCACCTCGCCGCATGGCGGGAAGGAGCTACGCCTCCGCCCGCGCCGCCAGCCAGCGTTCGAGCCACTTGATCGAATAGTCGCCCCTGATGAAGTCGGGATCGTCGAGCAGCGCCTGGTGGAGCGGGATCGTCGTCTTGACGCCGGTAACGATGAACTCCTCTAGCGCGCGTTTCAACCGCATCCGGCACTGCTCGCGGTCGTCGCCGTAAACGATCAGCTTGGCGATCAGGCTGTCGTAATAAGGCGGGATGCGGTAACCGGCATAGAGCGCGCTGTCGACGCGGACCCCCGGACCGCCCGGCGCGTGGAAGTCGACCACCCGGCCGGGCGACGGCGCGAACGTCGCCGGATCCTCGGCGTTGATCCGGCACTCGATCGCATGGCCGGCGAAGCGGACCTCGTCCTGGGTCAGCGGCAGCGGCTCGCCGGCGGCGACCATGATCTGCATCGCGACGAGGTCGAGGCCGGTGATCGCTTCGGTCACCGGGTGCTCGACCTGGAGGCGGGTGTTCATCTCAATGAAGTAGAATTTTCCGTCCTCGAACAGGAACTCCATCGTCCCCGCGCCGCGGTAGCCGAGCTTGGCGACGGCGCTGCGGACGACCTCGCCCATTTCGGCGCGCTGCGCGGGCGACAGAGCGGGCGAGGGGGCCTCCTCGAGCACCTTCTGGTGGCGGCGTTGGAGCGAGCAGTCGCGTTCGCCGAGGTGGACCGCATTGCCCTTCCCGTCGCCGAACACCTGAAACTCGATGTGGCGCGGCTCCGACAGGTACTTCTCGAGATAGACGGTGTCGTCGCCGAACGCCGCCTTGGCCTCGGCTTTGGCCTGCGCCATCAGCGGGCCGAGCGATCCGGCGTCGGGGACGACTTTCATGCCGCGGCCGCCGCCGCCCGACGCCGCCTTGACCAGCACCGGATAGCCGATCGCGTCGGCAACCTTCTGCGCCTCGGCGACGCTCGTCACCGCGCCGTCTGAACCGGGGACGAGCGGCAGGCCGATCGCGGCGGCGGTGCGCTTCGCCTCGACCTTGTCGCCCATCGTCCGGATATGCTCGGGCGCGGGGCCGATCCACGCGATGTTGTGCTGCTCGACGATGCCGGCGAAGCGCGCGTTCTCGCTCAGGAAGCCGTAGCCTGGGTGGATCGCGTCGGCCTGCGCGATCTCGGCGGCGGCGATGATGTTGGCGACGTTGAGGTACGAATCAGCGGCCGGCGGCGGACCGATGCAGATCGCCTCGTCGGCCAGCCGGACATGCATCGCGTCGGCGTCGGCGGTCGAATGGACCGCGACGGTCTTGATCCCCATGTCGTGCGCGGCGCGGTGGATGCGGAGCGCGATCTCGCCGCGGTTAGCGATCAGGATCTTCCGGATCATTCGATCACGATCAACGGTTCGTCGTACTCGACCGGCTGTTCGTTAACGACGAGGATGCGCGCGACTTGGCCCGCCTTGGGCGCGGTGATCGGGTTCATCACCTTCATCGCCTCGATGATGAGGAGCGTCTCGCCCGCCTTCACCGCCTGGCCGACGGCGACGTAGGGCGGGCTGGCCGGGTCGGGGGTCAGGTAGGCGGTGCCGACGATCGGCGCGCGGACCAGGCCGGGGTGCGCCCGGACGTCGTCGCCGGCGGCGGGCGTCGAGGTGGTTGAAGCCGCTGCCGTCGCCGTGGCAGCTGCCGGTGCTATGGCAGGCGGCGCGGCGTAGGTCACCGGGGCCGCCGCCGCCTTGCGCGCGACACGGACCTTGCGCTCGCCGTCGGCGACCTCGATCTCGGTCAGTCCGGTCGTGTCGAGCAGCTCGGCGAGCTCGCGGACGAGCCGCGTGTCGACCTGCATCGGTCCGGTGTCGGTCATGCGGTTCCTCGAGGTTGCCCGGCCGGACCCTGTCAGAACGTCGCCGCGGCGTCCAGCGCGAGTGCGTAGCCGAGGGGGCCGAGGCCGGCGATCGTCGCGCGCGCCGCCATGCCGACAAAGCTATGGTGGCGGAAGCTCTCGCGCGCGGCGGGGTTCGACAGGTGGACCTCGATGACCGGCACGGCCACTGACAAAATCGCGTCATGGAGCGCGACCGAGGTGTGGGTCAGCCCGCCGGCGTTGAGGATGACGGCCCTCGCGTCGCGGCTCGCGGCCTCGTGGAGCCAGTCGATCAAATGTCCCTCGTGGTTCGACTGGCGCAGATCGACCGCTAGCCCGAGCCCCTTCGCCCGGTCGTCGAGCATCGCGGCGATTTCGTCGAGGGTGTCGCGGCCGTAGATATGCGGCTCGCGGGTGCCGAGGAGGTTGAGGTTGGGGCCGTTGAGGACGTAGACGAGGGTGCTGGCGGCGGACATGGCTCCGCTTATATTGACCGCAACCCCCACCTGTCATCCCCGCGAACGCGCGGACCCATGAACTCGAACCTTTGTGTTCATGGGTCCCCGCTTTCGCGGGGATGACAAGGAAGAGCAGATGATGACCCACCTCACCCTCAACGGCGATCCGCACCGCGTCGCGCCGGGCACGACGATCGCCGGGCTGCTCGCCGATCTTGGGCTCGACGCGACGAAGGTCGCGGTCGAGCGGAACCTCGTCATCGTTCCCCGCTCGACCTTCGCCGCGGCAATGCTGTCCAACGGCGACGCGCTTGAGGTCGTCCACTTCGTCGGCGGGGGCCAGGACACAGATACCTGGACCGTCGCCGGCCGGACCTTCGCCTCGCGGCTGATTGTCGGCACCGGCAAGTACGCCGACTATGCGACTAACGCCGCCGCGGTCGAGGCGTCGGGGGCGCAGATCGTCACCGTCGCCGTCCGCCGGGTCAATGTCACCGATCCGGGTAAGCCGCTCCTGACCGACTTCATCGATCCCAAGATCTACACCTACCTGCCCAACACCGCCGGCTGCTTTACCGGCGACGACGCGGTCCGCACGCTGCGGCTGGCGCGCGAGGCGGGCGGGTGGAATCTCGTCAAGCTGGAAGTGCTCGGCGAGGCGCGAACGCTCTATCCCGACATGGCCGAGACGCTGCGCGCGACCGAGATCCTGGTCAAGGACGGCTTCGACGTCATGGTCTACTGCGCCGACGACCCGATCGCGGCGCGCAAGCTCGAGGATTTAGGGGCGTGCGCGATCATGCCGCTCGGCGCGCCGATCGGCTCTGGGCTGGGGGTGCAGAACCCGGTCATGCTCCGCCTGATCGTCGAGGGGGCCAGGGTGCCGGTGCTGGTCGACGCCGGGGTCGGCACCGCGTCCGACGCTGCGGTGGCGATGGAGCTCGGCTGCGACGGCGTCCTGATGAACACCGCGATCGCCGAGGCCAAGGACCCCGTCGCGATGGCGCGCGCGATGAAGCTCGCGGTCGAGGCCGGACGGCTGGCCTATGGGGCCGGCCGAATGGCCAAGCGCCGCTATGCCGACCCCAGTTCGCCGCTGGCGGGACTGATCTGACTATGCGCGGTCCCCATATCGCCCTCGCGCAACGACGACAACGAAGCGGCGACGGCGCAGTGGTGACCCGCGTTATTCTCACCGCGGCCCTGTTGGCGGCGGCGGCTGGGGCGGCCGCAATGCCGACCTCGTTCCGTGTCGTGTCGGCGCGCGTCGCCCGCAGCGGCGTCTACCGTGCCGGGCCGGTGAGCGCGCAGACGCCGGCGGAGTGCGCACGCTTCGCTCTGTCGAACCGCGCCGCCCTGCGCTATTTCGCGCGCGCCCGGGAGGTCGACGAGCACACGTGGCGCGAGGCGCTCGACTGGACCCCGTGCTCGGCCGCGGGCACGCTGCGGACCGGCGACGGCAAGACCTATCGCTGGGCGATCGACCAGAGCGGGCGGACCACGATTACGGTGACCGGCCGGGTCGCGGTCTATCTCGACGGGCCGGAGTTCGCCGGCGCGCGGTAGCGGTATAGTCGTCGGAATCACGGAAGGGTTCAATCATGCGCTTTACCGGCAAGACCGCCGTCGTCACCGGGGCGGGCAGTGGCATCGGTGCGGCGACCGCGCGTCGCTTCGCCGGCGAGGGCGCGAACGTCGTCCTTACCGGCCGCCGCGCAGAGAAGCTCGAAGCTGTCGCTGCCGGGCTGGATCCCACTCGAACTCTCGTCCACCCCGGCGATGCGTCGGTCGAAGCCGAGGTCGAGGCGCTCGTCGCCGCCGCGGTCGATCGCTTCGGCGGACTCGATGTCCTCGTCGCCAATGCTGGCACCTTCGCCGGGTCGACTACCGACAAGACCTCGACCGACGATTGGCGCAAGGTGTTTGCAACCAACCTCGACGGAGTCTTCTTCGCCGTCCGCGCGGCCTTGCCGCACCTGATCGCGGCCAAGGGGAACATCGTCGCCGTCGCGTCACGGTCGGGACTTGGCGGCGACTGGGGCGCGGTCGCCTACAACGCGTCGAAGGGCGGCCTCGTCAACCTCGTCCGCGCGCTGGCGCTCGATAACGGCCGCCACGGCGTTCGCGTCAACAGCGTCTGTCCGAGCCTGACGATCACCGACATGACCGGCGGCATGACCGACGACAAGGAGTTGATGGCGCGGTTCATGGACCGCATCCCCCTCGGCCGCGCCGCCGAAGCCAACGAGGTCGCCAGCGTCATCGCCTTCCTCGCCAGCGACGATGCGGCCTTCGTCACCGGCGTCAACCTGCCGGTCGATGGCGGCGTCGGCGCGTCGAACGGCCAGCCGCGCTTTGGCTAAGGGCTACGCCGCCTTCTTGCCCGGCATGTCGTTGGGGTCGGTCAGGTCGATCGGCTGGAAGCGCAGGTTGCGGTTGCGCGCGCGGATCAGCGACCCGGCCGGCGTCGAGAAGTCGCCGGTCAGGGTGTAGCGCTCGATCCGGTAGTGTCCCGGCGGGTCGCCGCCCGCAGCCAGCGCCGCCGACGGGGTATAACGTCGCGCCGCGATCATCGCGACGAGCGGCGACGCCCACTTGCCCGTGTCGGACGCGCGGACGACCTCGGCCCCGTCGACGGTGCCATCGGCCCTGATGCCGAAGCCGATGTCGACCCACTGCAGCCCGACGACCTGCGGGCGGAGGTTGGTTTCAACCGGGATGCTGTCGAAATTGTCGAACTGCGGCTGCTCGGCCGGATGCGGCAGCGGCGGCGTATAGACGAGCATCGGCCGGCCGGGGTCGGGCTCGCGCGCGATGTCGCGCAACACGGCGTCGGTCGCGCCGCGGTCGCCGCGATCGCGCGCGATCCGGGCGATCATCAGCCGTGCCGCCAGTCGGTCGATCCGCGCCACGTCGCCCGGCGTCGCGGCGAGATCGGTCAGGATCGCGATCGCTTCGGCGTCGTGATGGTTGGCGTGAAGCGCCGCGGCGCGGTGGACGTCGGCGGCGGCAGCGATCTCGGGCTGCCCGGCACCGCGCGCCGCGGCGGCGAGCCGGACATAGGCCTGCTCACCGTCGATCGAGTCGTAGTGCACGCGGACATCGGCGACACGCAGATCGGCCCAAAAGCGCTCGGGATCGCCGGGGCCCAGGAAGCGGTGTGCAATGCGCGCGCTGTTGTACGTCGCGGCGCGGAAGTCGCGCTGCTCGCCGTAATGCGCCGCGACGCTCGCCTGCGCGACGTAGAGCTGCGCCAGCGCGACCGGCTCGTCGACGCCGAAACGATCGTCGCGGTGGACCGCCTTCGCCAGCACGTCGCGCGCGCTGCGATAATCGCCGCTGCGGAACAGCGCCTCGGCGTAACGGATCGAGACGACGATGTCCTGCTTCGGCGAACAGTGCCCCGCGACGCAGTCGGCGACATCGGCGGCATAGTCGGCGAGGCGACGGCCGGTGATTGTGATCGCGGGTGGCGCAGGGGCGGCGGAAGGCGTCGCGGCGATCGTCTGGAGCGCGGCGGCCAGAACGAGAAGCATCGCGTCATCTCCCGACAGCGTCCCGGCGACTTACCATCGCGATACGTTGCGTGCAATCAGCCGCGGCGGTGGCGGCGGTGGCGGCCGCGCCGACGCGGCTCCGGCGATGTCGACCGTCGCGGGTTGGGACCGCGGGAGTCTGGACACGATACTGCCAAGTCGAAGATAGCGGTCGGCAAAGCCGCCCCTACCGTCGGACGGGTTCGGCGGCGGAGTCTCCGCCGCCCCGCCGGCCGGGCGCGACGCGAGTCCGCGGCTAAGCGACGATCGCGGAGAGCGATCCTCGCTTGGCCGCGGGCCGCTTACGCGCTGTAATACATATCGAATTCCACCGGGCTCGGCGTCATCTCCCAGCGCAGCACGTCGTGCATCTTGAGTTCGATGTAGGCGCTGATCTGGTCGTCGGTGAAGACGCCGCCCTTGGTGAACACGGCGCGGCTGCGATCAAGCGCGCCGAGCGCCTCACGGAGCGACGCGCACACCGTCGGCACCTTGCGCAGCTCGCGCGGCGGCAGGTCGTAGAGGTTCTTGTCCATCGGCGCGCCGGGATGGATCTTGTTCTCGATGCCGTCGAGCCCGGCCATCAGCAGCGCGGTGTAGGCGAGATACGGGTTCGCCATCGCATCGGGGAAGCGGACTTCGACGCGCTTCGACTTGCCGCCGGTCCCGTACGGGATGCGGCACGACGCCGAGCGGTTGCGGCTGCTGTACGCGAGCAGCACCGGGGCCTCGAAGCCGGGGACCAGCCGCTTGTAGCTGTTGGTCGACGGATTGGTGAAGGCGTTGCACGCCTTGGCGTGGCGGATGATGCCGCCGATGAAGAACAGCGCCGTCTCGCTGAGCCCGGCATAGCCGTCGCCGGCGAACAGCGGCGTGCTGCCGTTCCAGATCGACAGATGGGTGTGCATGCCGCTGCCGTTGTCGTCCTTGATCGGCTTGGGCATGAACGTTGCCGTCTTACCATACGCGTGGGCGACCTGGTGGACGACGTACTTGTAGACCTGCATCCGGTCGGCGGTCGTCGTCAGCGTGCCGTAGGTCAGCCCAAGCTCATGCTGCGCCGCCGCCACCTCGTGGTGGTGCTTGTCGCACGGCAGGCCCATCTCCATCATCGTCGAGACCATCTCGGCGCGGAGGTCGACCGCGCTGTCGACGGGAGCGACGGGGAAATAGCCGCCCTTGACGCGGGGGCGGTGGCCCATGTTGCCTTCGTCGTACTTGGTCCCGGTATTGGTCGGCAGCTCGATGTCGTCGAGCTCGTAGCTGCCGACGTTGTAGCCGATCTTGAAGCGCACGTCGTCGAAGACGAAGAACTCGGCCTCGGGGCCGATGTAGATCGTGTCGCCGATGCCGGTCTGCTTGAGGTACGCCTCGCCGCGCTTGGCCGTGCTGCGCGGATCGCGGCCGTAGAGCTGGCCGGTCGACGGCTCGACGATGTCGCAGATCAGGATCAGCATCGGCGTCGCGCTGAACGGATCGATGTAGGTTGCGTCGAGGTCGGGCTGGAGGATCATGTCCGACTCGTTGATCGCCTTCCACCCGTCGATCGACGAGCCGTCGAACATGAAGCCGTCGGACAGCATGTCCTCGTCGACGACGCCCGCGACCATCGTCAGGTGCTGCCACTTGCCCTTGGGATCGGTGAAGCGGAGGTCGACCCACTCGATCTCCTTCTCCTTGATCGTCGCGAGGATCGAGGCTGCGGTCTCGGCCATGATGTCAGTTCCCTTCTTTCCTTGTCATCCCGGCGCAGGCCGGGACCCATGAACTCGGACGTTCGAGGTCATGGGTCCCGGCCTGCGTCGGGATGACGACAACCTCAGATCGCATCGGAATCGCGCTCGCCCGTTCGGATGCGGACCGCCGCGTCGATCGTCGTCACGAAGATCTTGCCGTCGCCGATTCGCCCCGTCCGCGCGGCGGTGGCGATCGCCTCGACGACGCGGTCGGCCTGGTCGTCGTCGACGACGACTTCGAGGCGAACCTTGGGCAGGAAATCGACGACGTATTCGGCGCCGCGATACAGCTCGGTGTGGCCCTTCTGGCGACCGAAGCCCTTGGCCTCGGTGACGGTGATGCCGCTGACGCCGACTTCGTGAAGCGCGTCCTTGACCTCGTCGAGCTTGAACGGCTTGATGACGGCTTCGACTTTTTTCACGCAGGAGACCCACCCTTGGCGTGAGCCTAGCACGGGTCGTGCCAGCCGGTGAACGGTCGATTTCGCAGGTGCGAAGGGATTTTTGAACGCTCTAAGTGCCCGATAGCGGGGCAGCTGCCCGCTTTTTGGGCGGGTAATCTTCCCCGCGGGCGGAGGATCACATCAAGCCGTCGTCGCGTAGCCCCCGTCGACCGCGATCACGCTCCCGCAGACGAACCCGCTCGCCTTCGAGCCGAGATAGATCGCCAGCCCGCCCATGTCGTCGGCGTTGCCGATCCGCTTCATCGGCGTCTGCCGGACCGATTCCGCCGCCCATTCCTCGGGGATGGCGGCGGTCATCTTCGACGGGAAATAGCCCGGCGCGATCGCGTTGACCGCGATGTGCCGAGCGGCGAGGTTTTTCGCCATCATCCGCGTCAGGTGGAGGACGCCGGCCTTGCTCGCAGCATAGCTGTACGTCTCGATGCCGCTGACGTGCATCCCGTCGATCGAGCCGATGTTGATGACGCGCGCGAAGTCGTCGGCGGTACCGGCGGCCTCGAGCAGCCTGACCAGCCGCTGGGTCAGGAAGAAGACGCTTTTGACGTTGAGGTCGATGACCTTGTCCCAGCCGCTCTCCGGGAAGGTGTCGAACGGCGCGCCCCAGCTCGCGCCGGCGTTGTTGAACAGGACGTCGACGCGGCTCTCGCGCGCCTCGATCGCGGCGGCGAAGCGGTCGATCTCGGCCATGTCGGCGAGGTTGGCCGGGATCGAGATGCACTCGCCGAACTTGCTCAGCTCGGCGGCGAGGCCGTCGCAGACGACGGCGTTGCGCGCGGTGATGTAGACCTTCGCCCCATTCTCGACATAGACGCGCGCAATCATCTCGCCGATCCCGCGGCTGCCGCCGGTGACGACGACGACCTTGCCGCGGACGCTGAACAGCTCTTCGACCTTCATCACTCTCTCCTAAACCGCTTCCCCTGCCGCCCGCGCCCGCTCGACCCGGCTTGCCTCGCTCATCGGGAGCAGGCGGATTGCGACGATCAAGACGACCCACACCACCGGCGCGCCGAAATAGGTCGACGCGAGCGCCAGGCGGAGGTCGCCGGTCGCGTCCGAGATCAGCCCGACAAGATACGGGCCGTTGCCCAGCCCGATCAGCGTCGTCCCCATGAAGAACATCGCGCCCGCCGTCCCGCGCATCCGCGGCAGGACGAGGTCCTGCATCGTCGCCGTCACGCCGCCGAGCCAGAAGGTCGAGATCAGGGTAATGACGAAATAGCAGGCGACGAACGCCGTCAGGCTCGGCGTCGTGAAGGCATAGGCGACGATCGGGATCGGCAGGGCGCTCGCGAGCAGCGACAGCTTGAGCCGCCCGGTTGGCGATCGCTTCCGCCACGCGTCGCCGACGACCCCGCCGAGCGACGTGCCGATCAGCCCGCCGAACGCCGCGCCGAAGCCGAGGCCGATGCCCGCCGTCGTCGTCGCGTGGAGCAGGCGGACGGCGTAGATGAAGCTCCACGCGCCGAGCGCATAGCTGGTGAACGAGATCAGCGTGCCCGCAAGTGCGGTCAGCAGGAACGCCGGGGTCCGCCAGATGAGGGTGTGCATCGGCTTGTCGCGGACGCTGAGCGACTGCGCCCACGCGAAGATGCCGTAGCCGCCGACCGCCATCGCGCCCCACTGGACCGCGTTAGCCGTGACCTGCGTGTCGCCGATGGTGGCGAGAACCTTGAGCTTCGCCGCCGGCACGAGGCTGTCGGTCCATCGCGTCATGACGACCGCGGCGGCGACGGCGAACAGGAATGCGAGGAGATTGGCACGGATGGTGCCGCCGCGCGCGCCGTCGCGGCGGAGGGTGAACAGCGTGAACGGCGGCAGGATCGTCGCCATCTCGGCGAAGACGGTTGCCGCCGGCCCGCGCGCATGCGGCGCGCCGGTCGTCGCGAGGACCGCCTCGGCAAGGCCGCGCGGGGGCTCGCGCAGCGTCGCGACGAGGGCGGCGAGGAGCAGCCCGGGGATGCCGATCAGCAGGAACGCCGCCTGCCAGCCGACCAGCCCGAGCGGCGCGCCGCCGTGGGCGTACGCCTTGTTCCAGCCGCCGACGATGATGCTGCTGATGACGAGGCTGAGACCCGCGCCGATATAGATGCCGCTCGAATAGATCGACAGCGCGGTTGCGCGCTTCTCCTTGGGGAACCAGTCGCCGATCAGCGAATAGGCCGCCGGCGACGCGCTCGCCTCGCCGACGCCGACGCCGACGCGCGCGGCGGCAAGCGCGCCGAAGCTCGTCGCGAAACCCGACAGCGCGGTCATCCCCGACCACACCGACAGCCCGAGCGCGATCGTCCACGTCCGCACCCACGTGTCGGCGAGCCGGCCGAGGGCGAGGCCAAACAGCCCGTAGAACAGCGCGAAGACGGTACCCGAGAGGAGTCCGATCTGCGCGTCGCTGAGGCCCATGTCCTTCTGGATGAACGGCCCGAGGATGGTCAGGATCGACCGGTCGATGAAGTTGAACATGTAGACGAGCATCAGGACCACGAGGACATACCATGCGTACGGCCCGCCGACGCGCTCGGTGCGGGGAGCGGTCGGTGTCGCACGTGCCACGCTCGTCTCCCCGGGGGTCGCCGTCGGTGCGCGGCGTTGGCGTACGGCTAGCAGGGCGGGAGGCGAACGCAACCCATGATCCTCCCCGCCCGCGGGGAGGTGGCACCGCGCAGCGGTGACGGA
>CAHJWT010000063.1 GCA_903643075.1 Sphingomonadaceae bacterium
GGGACCACGATCGCCACCGTCCCGGCGGGGACCCCGGTCGCCGTCACGCCGCGGGCCACGCCCCCGCTCATCGGCACCGCCACGGTCGCCGCGCGGCGCATCGTCGCGCGGTGGACGCGTGTCGGGCAGTTCCTCGCCGGTTGTCTGGTCGACGACGCGCATCGACAGGCGGACCTTGCCGCGCTCGTCGATCGCGAGCACCTTGACCTTGACCGGCTGGCCTTCACTAAGAGCATCGCGGACGTTGGCAACGCGCTCATTCTTGATCTCGCTGATGTGGACGAGACCGTCTTTGCCGCCCATGAAGTTCACGAACGCGCCGAAGTCGACCATCGACACGACCTTGCCGTCGTAGATTTTGCCGACCTCGGCCTCCTGGGTGATGCCGAGGATCCACTTCTTGGCCGCCTCGATCTGCGCCGGATCGGACGAGGCGATCTTGACCGTCCCGTCATCCTCGATGTTGACCTTGGCCCCGGTGGTGGCGACGATCTCGCGGATGACCTTGCCACCGGTGCCGATGACGTCGCGGATCTTCGCCTTGTCGATCTGGAAGCTCTCGATCCGCGGCGCGTGCGCCGACATCTCGGTCCGCGTCGTGTCGAGCGCCTTGGCCATCTCGCCGAGAATGTGGGCGCGGCCCTCCTTCGCCTGGGCGAGGGCGACCTGCATGATCTCCTCGGTGATCCCGGCGACCTTGATGTCCATCTGGAGCGCGGTGACGCCCTCGGTCGTGCCGGCGACCTTGAAGTCCATGTCGCCGAGGTGATCCTCGTCGCCGAGGATGTCGCTGATGACGGCGAAGTCCTTACCTTCGAGGATCAGCCCCATGGCAATGCCCGCGACTGGCCGCGTCAGGGGGACGCCGGCATCCATCAGCGCGAGGGACGCGCCGCAGACGGTGGCCATCGACGAACTGCCGTTCGACTCGGTGATGTCGCTGAGGACGCGGATGGTGTAGGGAAATGCTTCCTTGGTCGGCAGCAGCGGATGGACCGCGCGCCACGCCAGCTTGCCGTGACCGATCTCGCGGCGGCCGGGAGCGCCGAAGCGCCCGACTTCGCCGACCGAATACGGCGGGAAGTTGTAGTGGAGCATGAAGCGCTCGTAGCGCAGTCCGTCGAGGCCATCGATCATCTGCTCGGCGTCGGCGGTGCCGAGCGTCGTCGACACGATCGCCTGGGTCTCGCCGCGGGTGAACAGCGCCGAGCCGTGGGTCCGCGGCAGGAAGCCGACCATCGCCTCGATCGGGCGAACGGTCTTCGTGTCACGGCCGTCGATACGGCGGCCGTCCTTTAGGATCGCGGTGCGGACGATGTCGGCCTCGAGCTTCTTGACCAGCTTCGACGCCTTGAGCGCCTCCGCGGGGGCCGAGCCGGCGAACAGTTCCTTGACCTTGGCCTTGGCTACTCCGAGCGCCGACTGGCGGTCGGCCTTGGCGATGACCTTGTACGCGTCCGAGATCGCCGCGCCGGCGACGCCGCGGATCGACTCAAGCATCGTCTTGCTGTCGTCGCCCGACTTGAGCTCCCACGGCTCCTTGGCCGCGTCCTCGGCGAGGCGGATGATCGCGTCGATCACCGGCTTGGAGCCGTTGTGCGCGAACATCACAGCGCCGAGCATGACCTCCTCGGACAGCTCCTTGGCTTCGGACTCGACCATCAGGATCGCGTCGCGGGTGCCCGCGGCGATCAGGTCGAGGTGGCCGTCCTTGATCTGGTCCTTGGTCGGATTGAGGATGTAGTTCGATCCGTCGTAGGCGACCCGCGCCGCGCCGACCGGGCCCATGAACGGCACGCCAGCAATGGTCAGCGCGGCGCTAGCCGCGATCAATGCGACGACGTCGGCCTCGTTCTCGCCGTCGTAGCTGAGCACCTGGGCGATAATCAGGACCTCGTTGTAGAACCCTTCCGGGAATAGCGGACGGATCGGGCGGTCAATCAGCCGGCTGGTCAGCGTCTCGTGCTCGGTGGCACCGCGCTCGCGCTTGAAGAAGCCGCCGGGGATGCGGCCGGCAGCGGAGAACTTCTCCTGGTAGTGGACGGTCAGCGGGAAAAAGTCCTGCCCTTCCTTGACCGACTTGGCGGCGGTGACGGCGCACAGCACGACCGTCTCGCCGTAGGTGGCGAGCACGGCTCCGTCGGCCTGCCGCGCGACGCGCCCGGTTTCGAGCGTCAGCTTGCGGCCGCCCCAGTCGAGTTCCTGCTTGTGGATGGTGAACATGGTTTCGTCTTTCCTCTGCGCCCGGCCCATGCCGTGCGCGGCCTACAGCCGGCCCCGCGTCATTGCGGTGGCCGGAAAAGGCGTCGGCCCCGTCAGCGCCTTGCTGCGGGGCCGATCGCCGAATTACTTCCGGATGCCGAGCTTGCCGATCAGGTCGGTATACCGCCCCTCGTCGCGCTTCTTGAGATAGTCGAGGAGCGAGCGGCGGGTGTTGACGAGGACGAGCAGGCCGCGGCGCGAGTGGTTGTCCTTGCCGTGCGTCTTGAAGTGCTCGGTCAGGTTGGCGATGCGCTCGGTCAGGATCGCGACCTGGACCTCGGGCGAGCCTGTGTCGCCCTTGCCCCGGCCATGCTCGGCGATGAGCGCGGTCTTGCGCTCGGCGGTGATCGACATCGGGTTACTCCTTCGTCAAAGGTTGAATCCGCGCACGACCCGTACCGCCGCCGACGAAACGTCGACGAGGGCGACCGGAACAGGTCCGTCGGTCGCCAGATACAGCCCGTGGGATGCGGGGTGCCCGGGGAGCGTTCGACCTTGTCTAAGGGCGCTCGCGTCTTCGGGCGTGACGGGCAGAGCCGGGATGTCGTCCAGCCCCGCCGTCAGCGGCAGTATCGCCTGTTCGGAATCCGCCTGCAGCAACGTCGCCAGTTTGTCCAGCGAAATCGCCTGGGCGAGGCCGAATGGTCCCGCCTTCGTCCGGCGCAGCGCCACGACGTGGCCGACCGACCCGGCGGCGCGGGCGAGGTCGCGCGCGAGGCTGCGAACATAGGTGCCCTTGGAGACCGTCGCGGCGAATGCGGCGGTAGCGACCGGTCCACCGTCGACGCGAGCGTCGAGGTCATCGGTCGAGGCTAGCGCATGGACGGTGACGCGGCGCGGCGCGAGGTCGACTGCGCCGCCGGCGCGGGCGAGCACATAGGCCCGTTCACCGCCGACCCTGAGCGCCGAATAGGCCGGCGGCACCTGCTCGATCGACCCGACCTGCGCGTTCCGAGCCTCGCGGACGGCAGCGGCGCACGGCAGCGGGGCGGTCGCGACCGGAGCACCCTCGGCGTCAAGCGTCGTCGTCTCGGTGCCGAAGGCCACGGTGAAGTCGTATGCCTTGGTCGCATCAAGCAGCCTTCCGGCGAGCTTGGTCGCTTCACCAAGCGCAATCGGCAGGACACCGGTCGCAAGCGGATCGAGCGTGCCGCCATGCCCGATCTTCGGCCGCGGCCGGCCGGCGTCGCGGAATACCCGCTTGACCGCCGCGACCGCGTGCGCGCTGCTAAGGCCGAGCGGCTTGTCGAGGACGATCCAACCGTGCATCGGCCGCCGCTAGCCGACGGCGGCGGCGAACGCGACCCGCTATTCGTCTTCCTCGAAGGTCACTGCGACTGCGGCGTTGGCCGACAGGCGGACATCGGTGCCTTCGACCTCGGCGACGAGACCGCCCGATATCCAGTGATGGTGCTGATCGCCCGAATCGGTCTTGGTCAGCTTGATCCGATCGCCATCGACGTGATCGACGGTGCCGACGTGGACGCCGTCGGCCCCGATGACGTTCATATGCTCGGCGATCTGCGACAGGTCGGCCATCGTGTCTCTCCTGATTGCGGAGCCGCCTGAACGCGCGCCGGCGGGGTTCGGTGCCAACGCCGCTTCGATCCGGGCAAGGCGGGCATCGAGCGCCGCGACCGCGCGGCCAATGGCGAGGACCTCGAAGCGTGTTGGCAGACTGACCGCGCCGAGCAGTCGCGCAGAAGCCTCGGCGAGGTCGAAGGGAGGCGGTGGCGATGCGCTCGCGGAGCCGAGCGTCCGGTCGGCGACGGCGTTCGATAGCGCCACCCATTGGTCGATCATCGCCCGCACCGCCGCGACCGCGCCGGAGGTCGGGTCAAGCGAAGGATCACTGGTCGGACCGGGCGTCATGCGTGCCTTTTCTCCGTCGCAAGGATGTCTGGGACCGCCCATTGCTGCACCGCACAAGGAACACGGATCGGGTCGGTCCGTTCCGCCACCCGATCATAAGGCTAGGGAGTCAAAGTCATGATGGGTTCGTCAATCCGTGTAGCGGCGCTTTCCACGGTACTTGCGTTGGTCACAATTCCCGCGATCGCCGGCGAGGCCGACCGCGCTCGACAGGCGATCGCCGAGGCACAGGGCAAGATCGACGCCGCGGTCAAGTCGGGGGCCGCTGCGACCGCCGGACTACCGCTGGCGCAGGCACGGGACGCGCTCGTCTCGGCGCGGGCGCGTCTCGACCGCGGGCGCAAGGAAGAGGCGATCACCGACGCCCAGCACGCGAGCGAACTCGCCGACCGCGCGATCGTCACCGGTCAGGACCGCCGCGTCGATGCCGAGCGCGGCCGCGCCGCAAGCGCGGAGGTCAGCGCACGAGCGGCGCAGCAGTCGGCCGCCGATGCCGAAAGCCGTGCGGCCGACGCCAACAGCCGTGCCGCCGTTGCCGCCGACCGCGCCGATGCCGCCCAAGCCTCGGCGGCGAGTGCCAATGCCGAGGCGGACGCGCTGCGTAATGCGCCGCCGCCGCCGGCTGCGACGACGGTCGACACGACCGAGACGCGGAGCGTCGCGCCGGCTAAACCGCGCCGCGTCACCGTCCGCCCGGCGACGCCGGCAACGGTCATCGACAAGACGACGGTAACGACGACAACCACACCGCAGTAAGGTCGGATATCGCCGGCAGCCGCGCGGCGTACCCGGCACCGTTGCCCGCGAGGTTTCTTTGTTCGCGCGTTTCCCCTAGACGGCGCGCCATGCCGCGTGCCGCCATTCTGCCGTTGCCGCTTCTCGCCGGCGCGGCGTCGGCACTTGGCTTCGCACCGTTCGACTGGTGGCCGCTGACGCTTGCCGGCGTCGCGGTCATAGTCGCACTTGTCGACCGCGCAGCGACGGTCCGTGGTGCCGCGCTCGCGGGATGGTTGTTCGGTGTCGGGCAGTTCGTCGTTTCGCTCGGCTGGATCGCGACCGCCTTCACTTACCAGGCGGCGATGGCCGCGTTCATGGGCTGGGTGACCGTCGTTCTGCTGTCGATGTTCCTTGCGCTCTATCCGGGGCTCGCGGCGGGGCTGGCGCGGGCGTGGCCGGGCGGACGGATCAGCCGCGCCCTTGTCCTTGCCGCGGCGTGGATGCTGACCGAATGGCTTCGTGGCCATGTCCTGTCGGGCTTCGCCTGGAATCCGCTCGGCGCGGCGTGGTTGCCGGCGGGCGGGATCGCGCTAGCGGCGGCAGGGATCGGCGCGCTCGGCCTGTCGGGCCTGATGATCATCGTCGGTGGCGCGGTGGCGGTGACAACGGCGGACGTGCGACGGTCTTCACGGCTCAACTTATTCCTGGCATCGTTCCTCTTTCTTGGCATCTGGGCCATCGGCCAGACGTCGACGTGGCTCTTCCCCGCGCCGGCACGGCTCGCCGGGCCGCTGGTCCATTTGATCCAGCCGAACATCGGGCAGGGCGAGAAGTACGACGATCCCGCGCTCCACGTCGAACGCTACCTCGCACTGTCGCGCCAGGCGATCGGCGGCGAGCCGCACCCGCAGGCAATCACCATCTGGTCGGAGTCAGCGGTCCTCGATCTCGTCGCCGAGCAACCGGCGCTGCGCAGGCACCTCGCGTCGTTCCTCGCCCCGGGCGACCTCCTCCTGTTCGGCGGCGACGCATTGATCCGCAACGCCGACGGTACGCCGGCACTGGCGACCAACAGCCTGTTCGTCCTCGACCACGACGCGAACCTGCTTGGCCGCTACGACAAGAGCCATCTCGTCCCGCTCGGCGAATATGTCCCGGCGCGGCCGCTGATGACGCGCCTCGGCCTCGCCCGTCTCGCTCCCGGCGGAATCGATTTTCTCGCCGGCCCCGGACCGCGCACCCTGACCCTCCCCGGCTTTCCCGACGCCGGTATCCAGATCTGCTACGAGGTCATCTTCCCCGCCGCCGTCGTCGACGAAGCGCGCCGGCCAGCGTGGATCGTCAACATCTCGAACGACGCGTGGTTCGGCGCATGGGGCCCGCCGCAGCACCTCGCCCAGGCGCGGCTACGGGCAATCGAGGAGGGCCTGCCGATCGCGCGCGTCACCCCGACCGGCATCAGCGCGGTGATCGATGCCCACGGCCGCATCGTCACGCGCATCGGGCCGGGCGTCGCCGAGACGAAGTCGATCCGGATGCCGCCGCCGCTTCCGCCGACCTTGTTCGCGCGCTTCGCGCATTGGACGAGTTTCGCCTTCGGCGCGGCGCTGCTAGCCGGCGCGTTCGTCCTGCGCCGGCGGATATAAGGCAAAGTTTATGTTGCTTGATTGGGAACGGCGTGGGGACTAATCGACGCCGGCAATCACGAAGGTCTCCTCATGGCGCGCAAGTCGTTCCTCTTCACCAGCGAATCCGTGTCGGAGGGCCATCCCGACAAGGTCGCCGACCAGATCTCTGACGCCGTCGTCGACCTGTTCCTGAGCAAGGACCCCTACGCTCGTGTCGCGTGCGAGACGCTGACCACGACCAACCGCATTGTCCTCGCCGGCGAGATACGCTGTGCACCGATGATCGACGAGCACGGCGAGTGGCGTGCCGGCGCGCTCGCCGAAATCGAGGCAGCGGCGCGCGCAACCGTCAAGCGCATCGGCTACGAGCAGGCCGGCTTCCATTGGCAGCACGCCGACTTCGCCTGCCATCTCCACCCCCAATCGAGCGAGATCGCGCAGGGTGTCGACGCCAGCGGAAACAAGGACGAGGGCGCCGGCGACCAAGGCATCATGTTCGGCTACGCGACCGACGAGACGCCCGACTTCATGCCGGCCACGCTGTACTACGCGCACAAGATCCTCGAGCGCATGGCCACCGACCGGCATTCGGGGGCGGCACCGTTCCTCGAGCCCGACGCCAAGAGCCAGGTGACGCTCGAATACGAGGACGAGGCACCGGTCCGCGCGACCGCGCTCGTCGTTTCGACCCAGCACAAGCCCGGCTACTTCTTTCATAACAACGAAGGCGATCCGGCCAAGTACGCCGAGCTGCGGGACTATGTCACCGGCGTGCTCCACGACGTCCTTCCCGCCGGCTACGTCACTGATGCCACGCAGATTTTCGTCAACCCGACCGGCAGCTTCGAGATCGGCGGCCCCGACGGCGACGCCGGCGTCACCGGGCGCAAGATCATCGTCGACACCTACGGCGGCGCGTCGCCCCACGGCGGCGGTGCATTCAGCGGCAAGGACCCGACCAAGGTCGACCGCTCGGCGGCGTACATCAGCCGCTACATGGCGAAGAACATCGTCGCCGCCGGCCTCGCGCGACGCGTCACCATCCAGCTGAGCTACGCGATCGGCGTGTCGGAGCCGCTGTCGCTCTATGTCGACACCCATGGCACCGGCACCGTCCCCGAGGCGACGATCGAGGCGGTCCTGCCAACGCTCGTCCGCCTGACCCCGCGCGGCATCCGCGAGCACCTTGGCCTCAACAAGCCGATCTACCAGCGCAGCGCGAGCTACGGCCACTTCGGCCGGACGCCAGACGCCGACGGTGGGTTCAGCTGGGAGAAGCTCGACCTGGTCGAGAACCTGAGGGCGGCGGTAGGGGCCAACGCCTGATCGGCGACCCGACCACGCTTCGCCGTCTCTACGGGCGGCGGCAGGGTCACAGGCTGCGCGTCGGACAGGCCGAACTGGTCGAGATGCTGCTGCCTCGGGTCGCGGTGCCGACCGCCGGTCCGCTCGATGCGCCGACGCTATTCGGCGATGACCGCCCGTTGTGGTTCGAGATCGGCTTCGGGTCGGGCGAGCATCTTGCCGCGCAGGCCGCCGCCAACCCGCACGTCGGCCTGATCGGGGCCGAGCCGTTCCTCAACGGCTTCGTCGGCGCGCTCGGGCATATCCGCGACGGCGGCCTGACGAACGTCCGCCTTTACACGGGCGATGCGCTCGACGTCCTCGATCGGTTGCCCGACGGCGGGCTGGCGCGGGCCTTTCTCCTCCACCCCGATCCGTGGCCGAAGGCGCGTCATGCCAAGCGGCGGTTTATCAATCCCGGCCCGCTCGCGCTGCTGGCGGCGAAGCTCGCGCCAGGGAGCGAGCTGCGCATCGGCACCGACGACGCGACCTACTGCCGCTGGACGCTGTTCCAGATGGCGGCGCAGCGCGATTTCGTATGGACCGCGACGACCCCGGCCGACTGGCAGGAGCGTCTCGCCGACTGGCCGGCGACTCGCTACGAGGCGAAGGCGCGCCGCGCCGGACGCGAGGTCTGGTACTTTACCTTCCGCCGTCGCGGGTAGCACTGGTCGATCCGACTGCCCACCTCAACGCAGGTTAGCGACCATCCCGGCGGCTCCGGCTTACATCGCCATTGACTGCGCCGGGATGCGACGGACCGCCGTCCTCCGGCCGAGGAGCGACGACGCGACATGGCCGACTTCGACCGTTCCGAAAACCACCTGCTCGGCTTGCTCTCCCCGTCCGACTTCGCGCTGATCGAGCCCAACCTCATCGCTGTCGACATGGCCAAGGGCGAGCGCTTTGTTCGCCCCGACGATGTCGTCCGGTCGAGCTGGTTCCCGCTCGGCGGCATCGTTTCGGTCGTCGCGTCGACCGCCGGCGGCGACCTTGCCGAAGTCGGCATCGTCGGTCGCGAAGGCATGGTCGCCGTCGCTACCCTGCACGGTGTCGACCGGGGCATGATGGAGGTCTTCTGCCAGCTTCGCGGCCGCGCCGCGCGGATGCCAGCGAATGCGCTGATCGCGGCAATGGCGGCAAGCTCGTCGCTGCAGCGGATCCTGCTCGCCTATGCATATAGCTTTGCCGTCCAGACCGCGAACGCGGCACTGGCCTATGCCGTCAGACCGATCGAGGCGCGGCTCGCGCGCTGGCTGCTGATGACCCTCGACCGGATCGACGGGGACGCCATCGGCATGACCCACGAGGCGTTCGCACTGATGCTCGGCGTCCGCCGCGCCGGGGTCACCGTCGCAATGCAGGGGCTCGAAGCCAAGGGCGCGATCACTGCCCGCCGCGCCGAGGTCGTCTGTATCGACCGTGCGCGCCTCACCGAGATTGCCGGCGACGCCTATGGCATCAGCGAGGCGACCTATGCCCGCCTGCTCGGCATCGCGGTGGCGGCGCCGGCGCGAGCCGCTGCGTTGCGCCCTCCGGCCATCCCGGCTAACCCCCGCAGCAATGGTCACCTTCCTCGAATTTGAAAAGCCGGTTGCTGAACTCGAGGCGCGCGTTGCCGACCTCCGCGTCGAAGGCTCGGCCGAGGCGAGGGCTGAGGCCGACCGCCTCGCCGAACGTGCCGAGCGCCAGCTCGCCGACATCTACTCGCGGCTGACGCCGTGGCAGAAGACGATCGTCGCGCGCCACGCCGAACGGCCGCATTTCACCGATTACGTCGCCGCGCTGATCGACGACTTCACGCCGTTGGCCGGCGACCGCAAGTTCGGCGAGGACGCGGCGATCGTCGGCGGCATCGGTCGCCTGAAGGGCCGGTCGGTGATGGTCATCGGGCACGAGAAGGGGTCCGACACCGCGAGCCGCGTCGCCCACAATTTCGGCATGGGCCGCCCCGAGGGCTATCGCAAGGCGGCGCGGCTGATGGAGATGGCGGCGCGCTTCGGTCTGCCGGTGGTGACGCTGGTCGACACGCCGGGGGCCTTTCCCGGGATCGACGCCGAGGAGCGCGGCCAGGCCGAGGCGATCGCCCGCGCGACGGCGGCATGCCTCGACCTCGACGTGCCGATGGTCGCGGCGATCGTCGGCGAGGGCGGCTCGGGCGGTGCGGTCGCGCTGGCGACAGCGAACCGCATCGTCATGTTCGAACACGCGATCTACGCCGTCATCTCGCCCGAGGGCTGCGCCTCGATCCTCTGGCGCGGCGACAACCGGCCCGGTGTCACCCCCGACGGCCGCCCCGTCCCGGCCGGTCCCAACCGTGCCGCCGAAGCCGCCGAAGCGATGAAGGTCACCGCCAGCGACCTGAAGAAGCTCGGCGTCATCGACCGCATCATCTACGAACCGCGCGGCGGGGCGCACCGCGATCCGGCGACGGCGATCGCGCGGCTCGGCACTGCGATCGCCGCCGAGCTGACTGCGCTCGAGACACAGACGCCCGCCGCGCTCCGCGCCGGCCGGCGGGCGAAGTTCCTCGCAATGGGCCGCGCGGGGTGAGCGATGCATCCCTCCCGTCCCCTTCAGGGGAGGGGCGAGAGACACGCGGAACGCGGCCCGGGGGTGGGGATGATCGATACGCCGCCGCCGGCGACTTCCCCACTCCCGACCCCTCCCCTGAAGGGAAAGGGAGGCACCCTACCCCGCCGATCCTCACCGTCGTCGCCGCCGCGCTGGTCGATGCCGACGGCCGCGTCCTCGTCGCCGAGCGGCCGGCCGGCAAGCACCTCGCCGGACAATGGGAATTCCCCGGCGGGAAGGTCGAGCCGGGCGAGACCCCCGAGGCGGCGCTGGTCCGCGAGCTGGCCGAGGAGCTCGGCATCGATACCCACGCAAGCTGCCTCGCCCCCGCCGGCTTCGCCAGCCATCCTTACCCCGACTTCCACCTGGTCCTGCTGCTGTTCGCCTGCCGCAAGTGGCGCGGCACCCCGCGGGGCCGCGACGGCCAGCGGCTCGCATGGCACCGGCCGAACGCGCTGTTTGCCCTCGACATGCCGCCGGCCGACCGGCCGCTGCTCGGCCTCCTCGCCGCGCTGCTTCTGACCGGGCCGGCGGGCGAAACCCTACAAAGTACACACCGAAGTACACGCCCGTAGCGTAATTTCGTTCTTTTCCTGTCAGCTTGTTGGCGCACGCGCACATGCGTGGCCGCGCCGGCCGACGTATCTCGTTGCCCGTCGCCGCGCACGGTAACGATTCATCGGGCTGACGATGAGAAAGAACGCCCGTCGCCCGCTGGCGACATAACCACCATAACCGCGAGCGCACGCTGTAGGACTGTGGTTTTCGACCAACCGGCGGATCAGCGCCGCCATCCCGTCAGCGTGACGACCTGCACCGTCACCGCGACGCGTCCGTCGACCGCGCGGTCGGCGAAGCGCCGCGCGGCGTCGGCAAGCACGTCGCGGCGCAGCGGCTCGCGGCCCAACAGGATATTGCCCGCACCCGCCCCGCGCAGGTCGCGCAGCACCCCGGCGAAGTCGTCATAGCGCACTGCCAACGTGTCGGTCTCGGCGACCGGGTCGGCGAAGCCGGCGCGCTGGAGGAGACCGGGGGCCGCTTGAGGGTCGACCATCGGCAGCACCCGCGCCGCCGCGCGTCCGGTCAGTTCGACCTCGGCGGCGAGGAGGTCGGCGCGGACCTCGGCGAGCGTCGCCCCGCCGACCAGCGCGGCGACGAACAGTCCGTCGGGTCGGAGCGCCCGGCGGGCGAAGAAGCGCCCGACCGCGGCCGCGCTCATCGTGCTTATCGCGTTCCTGTTTGTTGCGGTGCCAGCGGCGGCAGTGTGGACCGTCGCGGAAAGC
>CAHJWT010000064.1 GCA_903643075.1 Sphingomonadaceae bacterium
GCGAAGGCCTTGCTCGCAGCGTAGGTTCCGTAGGGCGTCGTGACGGTGACCTGCGAGATGTCGATGTCGTTCAGACCGCTCACCAGGGTGGACAGGCTCAGGAACGAGGCCGCGCCGTCGGCGAAGGATCCCAGGTTATAGGTATCCACGAAGCCCGATCCCGCATGGGTCGCGTCGCTGCCGCCGGGCGGGCCCCGGTCTGCGCCCATGTCGCGAGCGCGGCCATGCCGAGGAGGCCGAGCGCGATCAACGCCAGCCGTGGGTCGGCGAGCCGCCCCGGCCGGACGCCGGGAGCCATGCGCGAGATGTCGCCATCGCGGTCGACCAGCTGGTGCTTCATCGCGCCGGCGAGATGAAGCGCGAACAGCGCATACAGGACGAGGACGAGATTGACGTGGGTGAACCGCGCCGCGTGGTTCCACGCGTCGCGCAGCCCCGCCGGCAGGTCGGCGAGCCCCGGCAGGTGGGGCAGCGGAATGACGCCGTACAGCAGCGTCGACACGGCAATGCGGCTGGTCGAGACGATCGTCCATCCGCTCAGCGGCAGGGCGAATAAGAGCAGATAGAACAGCGCGTGGACGGCGCGTGCGAGGCCCCGCTCCCACCCGTGGGCCCCAACCGGCGGCGGGGTGCGCAGCAGCCGCCAGACGAGGCGCAGTGCGACCAGCAGCAGGATGGTGATGCCGACCGACTTGTGGAGCTGGAACACGGCGAACCGCGCCGGGCCACGCAGCCCCTCCATCCGCAGCCCAAGTGCGACCTCGCCGAACAGCAGCGCGGCGATCGCCCAGTGGAGGACGACGGCGACCGCCGAATAGCGCGATGCGCCGACCGGAACCGCCGCCGTCACCATGCGTCAGCTGGCGCGCTCGAACGCCGCGTTGATCCGCAGGTCGACGCTGTCGCCGAGCGCCGGGATCAGCGAGGTCATGCCGAAGTCAGAGCGCTTGATCGTCGTCGTCGCGGCGAAGCCGACCGTCGCTTTCTTCGACAGCGGGTTCGCCCCGGCGCCGACGAAGTGCGCGGCGAGCGTGACCGGCTTGGTCACGCCATGGAGCGTCAGCAGCCCGGCGATCGTCGCGGTCGAGCCGCTGACGGCGACGCTCGTCGATTTGAACGACACCGTCGGATACTTGGCGATGTCGAAGAAATCGGGCTTCTTGAGGTGCTCGTCGAGCGCCGCAACGGTCGTGTGGAGGCCACTGACCGGCACCTCGATGCTGACCGCCGTCGCTGCCGGCTTGGCCGGGTCGAGCGTCATCGTACCAGTGACGTCACCAAAGACGCCGTCGTATTCGCTGAAGCCGAGGTGGTTGATCGTCCACGCGACCTGGGTGTGGTGCGGATCGGCGGCGTAGGTCCCGGCGGCAACGCGGGCGAGATCGGCGGCACCCGGCGACGGCATCGACGGCATCTGCGCCGCGACCGGTCCGACGACGACGAGTAGCGGGGCGGCGAGAAGGATGAGGCGATGCTTCACGGAAAATCTCCCTGTTTCGTCACGACGGCTTGTGGACAAGATTGGTCCACGGCGGGCTGGCCGGGGGATAGCCCTCGGTCAGTTCCTTGTAGACCATCTGGGTGAAGTTCAGGAACATCGCGTTGGCCCCCGGCTCGGGCAGCGCCGCGTCGACCTCGGCGGCGGTCTTGTGGGCGTCGACCAGCGCCTTGACCGCGGCGCGGCGCTCCTCGACGTCGCGGACCATCGCGGCGAGCTGCGCCTTGGGCACGATCGGGCCATGGCCGGGGACATAGGTGTCGGCGTCGAGCGCGAGGATCGCCTTCATCGTCGCGATCCACCCCGCCGACGACCCGCCGTAGTGGATCACCGGATACTTGCCGGTATTGGTCAGGACGACGTCGCCGCCGAAGACGACCTTCGCCTTCGGCAGGTAAACGACGAGGTCGCCACTGGTGTGCGCCGGGGCGACGTAGATCGCCTGAAGCGGCACGCCGTCGAGCGTCATCGCCGTCGTCGTCGCGATCGTGTGGTACGGCAGGTCGACGAGCTTCTTGTACGCCGTGCCGCCGAACGCGACGCCCTTGAGATCGGCGGCCGAGGCGACGATCTCGCTCTTGGCGTTCTCGTGGGCGAGGATCGGCGTACCCGCCGGGTAATACGGCAGCCCGGCGACGTGGTCCGGGTCGGGATGACTGACGATGATCTGGTCGACCGGTTTCGGCGTGACTGCGGCGATCGCGGCGAGTTCCTTGGCGACGCCGTCGGGGGTCATCTGCGCGTCGAAGACGATGACGCCGCTTGTCCCGACGATAAAGCCGGTGTTCGACCGTCCGCCCTCGACCCAGTACGCCCCGCCGCGCAGGGGGTGGACCGTCAGGGTGACCGGCGCGGGGCCTTGCGCCGCCGCCGCCGAGGCGACCAGCGCCGCCGCTCCGCCGAGTATCCGCATCCGCCAACCAGCGATCATCGTGTGTCTCCCGGCCATATCATCGACGATTCGCCATGCCAGCGACTATCTAACACGACGACGACGCGATGGGCCAGCGTCGCGGTCGCCGCTTCAGAACTTGACCGACACGCGACCGCCGTAGGTCCGCGGCGGGGAGGTATAGCTGGTGAGCAGCCCGAGGAAGGCGACCGGCGCGACGAGCAGGCGGTCGTTTTCGATGTTGCGGACGAAACCCGCGATCGACCAGCGATCGGACTTCGGCCCGAAGGTGATCTGGGCGTTGGTCACAAAATTTGCCGTCTGGAACTGCTGGGGCTGATAATCGAAGTAGGTGTAGCGCCCGCTCTTGTACTGCGTATCGACGCCGAAGACGAACTTGTAGTCGCCGATCGGCACGACCTGCTCGGCGCCGAGGTTGAGCGTCCACCGTGGCGAATTGTACGACGGCAGGCCCGAGCAGTTGATCGTGTAGACGCCGTTCGCCGGCGCGCCGACGGCGCAGTTGGTATACGGCAGCCCGAGGCCGACGGCCTGGGTGTAGATGAAGCTTTTGTTCTTGGCGTCGAGGTACTGGATGTCGGCGCTGAGCGTCGTCGTCGGCGTGACCAGCGCGCGCGTCTCGAGCTCGGCCCCGAACATCCGCGAGCTGCCGATGTTCTGGGTGAAGTTGCCGGCGCGGCCGAGCTGGTCGAGTCCGGCGTGCGCGACCTGCTGGTTGTTGTAGTCCCAGTAGAAGCCTTCGAGGTTGATCTGCAGCCGGTTGTCGAACAGCCGGTTCTTCGACCCGATGGTATAGGCGGTGATATACTCGGGTTGGTACGTCTCGTAGCCGACCGAGGTGCTGAACCCGCCCGAGCGGAAGCCCGACTCGACGCTGGCGTAGAGCAGCGACTGCGGCCGGAGATCATATTCGGCCGCCCCGCGATAGGTGACGCGGCCGGTCGACAGGTGATTGTTGAAGACGATGTTGGGGCCGCGGATGGCGATCTCGCCGGGCGAGCCGGGAACGGGGATCGGCGGGCTGCCGACGGCCGGCACCGGGAACGGCTCGAAGGCCGGGTCGATCGCCGGCACCGGCAGGATCGCGGTCGGGCATCCGGTCGGCAGGACGCAGCTGACCAAGGCATTGCCGGCGATCGCGTTGAACTGCTTGCTGTCGTGGGTATAGCGGACCCCGGCGACGAGGCGCAGGCGGTCGGTCGCGTGCCATGTCAGCCGGCCGAACGGGGCGTAGGAGTCGGTCTGCTGGTTGGTCGGATAAGCGAAGCTCGCCGAGCTGCCGCCGACGACCGTGCCCTGGCGCAGGTTGACCGATTCGTTATAGTAGAAGGCCCCGATCGTGTATTCGAACGACGCGATCTTCCCGGCATAGCGCGCTTCGACGCTCTCCTGGATGTCGTTCTGGCGGTTGACGATCGGGAAGCCGCCGCCGGGGTTGAGGTTGCGCAGCTGGTCCCACCGGACCGCCGGGATGATGGTCAGGACGCCCGGGCCGGTGTTCCACTCGACGTCGCCGTTGATCCCGAAGAAGTCGCTGTTCTGAAAGATCCGCGGGAACGGATCGCGCTTGCGGCCGGCGACGGTGAGGGTGTTCAGGCTGGTCCAGAACGCCTGGCTCGCCGGCGACAGATTGCCGTCCGACCGGGGGATGCCGGTCGGGGTGACGACGAAGCGGCCCAGCGCGGCGTTGTAGCCGTAGGTGTCGAGATAGGTCACGCCCTCGCCCGCGCCGCCGATGTGCGAATAATCGAAGGCGAGCCGCGCGGTCAGCGTCGGCGTCAGGTTGTCCTTGATCTGGACGCGGATGGCGTCGCTCTTGTCGTCCGACGTGCCGTCGCGGTTATAGCCGCTGCGGTTGTTGACCACGCCCGACACGCGGATCGCGCCGTTCTCGCCGAGCGGCGCATTGACCGCCCCCTCGACCTGGAGCGCGTTGTAGTTGCCGTAGCTGACGGTGCCGAAGCCCGACCACTCGCCCAGCTTGGGCTGGGTCGGCAGGATGTTGATCGCGCCCGCCGTCGCGTTGCGGCCGTAGAGCGTGCCCTGCGGGCCCTTGAGCACCTCGACCCGGTCGAGATCGAAGAAGGCGGTGACGATCGCCGTGTTGCGGCCGACGTAGACGCCGTCGATGTTGAATGCGACCGCCGGATCGCTCGTCACCGACACCGAGAAGTTGCCGACGCCGCGGATGAACAGCGAGTTCGACCCGCCGACGTTCTCGATCGTCAGCGCCGGGACGACGCGGCCGAGCGTCGGGGCCGAGTTGATGCCGGCGGCGAGGAGGTCGGCCCCGCCGACAACGTTGATCGCGATCGCGGCGCGCTGGGCACTCTCCGATTTGCGCTGCGCGGTGATGACGATGTCGTCGAGCCCGGCGGTGGCGATCGTCTGCGCCTGCGCGCCGACGTCGGACGAGCTCTGCGGGCTCGTCCCCGACGGGACGGCGGTGGTCTCGCCGGCGGCGACCGGCGGCTGCGACGACCGGTCCTGCGCCTGCGCTCCCGCGGCGAGCCATGCGACCATCGCCGTCGCCATCAATCGCGTCGTGTGCATCGTCACTCCCCCAAGAATCGATCGCCTGTCGCGGCTTCCGCTCTTCGGGCGGTGCCGGCGTATGGCGGACCGATCTGCGTCGGCTTGGCGCTTTCGATAGGCATGTGTCTTACATCGATCAACTCCTAAATCGTATACGATTTTACTCTGCGGGTTGGTGTGTCGATGTTGTCACATGATGTCCTCGATCGAGGCGAGGCCGCCCAGGCGCCCCGAGCCGCTCGCCTTGTGCCCGCCCCCTCGGCCTCGACCGAGATGTTCGCCAGGTTGTGATGCACACCAGACCGGCGTGGAGGCGCCGCGCGACGCGGATCGGCCGTCGACGTTGCGGCTCCATATCCAGTAATTGTCGACGAGCGAGCGATAATCGCCCGATGCCCATGCCGCATCGCGCGGTCGCTTCTGCCATCGTTCCACCACCCGGTGCGCCGCCGTAGGCAACACCAAAACGGGGAGAGGTCAGTGTCCGAGCAGTCCGCCGCCGCCCAGCGGGTGGCGATCATCGGCAGCGGGCCCGCCGGTCTCGCCCTCGCGATCGAGCTCGGTCACCGCGGCGTGGCGTGCGTCGTGTTCGAGCGCGAGGTCCGCGCCGGCTATGCCCCGCGCGCCAAGACGACCAACGTCCGCACGCGCGAGCACCTACGCCGCTGGGGCATTGCCGGCGATCTCGCCGCCGCGTCGCCGTTCGGCGTCGATTATCCGAGCGACGTCCATTTCATCACCAGCCTCGCCGGCGCGCGCATCCATCGCTTCGAGAACGGGATGGATTGCCGCCCGGTGCGCGACGAGCGCTTCTCCGAACACGCGCAGTGGATCCCGCAGTACAAGCTGGAAGGCGTGCTCAACGCCCACGCCGTCGGTTTGCCCGGCGTGACGATCGAGTATGGCCAAGCGTTCGCGCGCTTCAGCCAAGGCCCCGACGGCGTCGCCGTCACCGTCCGCGACGCGACGACGGGGGCCGAGCGGACAGCGACCGTCGACTATCTCGTCGGGGCCGACGGCGCGCGCAGCGCGGTGCGCGACGCGATCGGCGCGACGATGCACGGGCGGTACGGCCTGTCGCGCAACTACAACACGATCTTTGCCGCGCCGGGGCTGGCCGAGGCGCACCGCCACGGCCCCGGCATCATGTACTGGCAGCTCAACCCCGCCGCACCGAGCCTGCTCGGACCGATGGACGTCCCCGACCTGTGGTATTTCATGCCGACCGGGGTGACCGAGGGCGTGACCTATTCCGACGACGAGGTCCTGTCGCTGATCCGCACCTCGACGGGCATCGACCTGCCGTACCGCATCCTCAGCTCCGACCTGTGGATCGCGAGCCGGCTGCTTGCCGACAGATACTGCGACGGGCGCGTCTTCCTGATCGGCGACGCGTGCCACCTCCACCCCCCGTTCGGCGGCTTCGGCATGAACATGGGGATCGCCGACGGCGTCGACCTGGGGTGGAAGCTCGCCGCCGTCCTCGGCGGCTGGGGCGGGCCGCGGCTGCTCGACAGCTATGCGGGCGAGCGGCGCTTCGTCCACGAGTACGTGATGGACGAGGCCGAGGCGAACCATAGCCTCCTGCCGTCGACGCTGATGCGCCCCGGCCTCGCCGACGACACGCCCGAGGGGGCGGCCGCGCGCGCCGAGGCGGGGGCATTCATCGCCGAGCACAAGGCGGCGGAGTTCCATGCGCTCGGCGTCATTCTCGGGAACTGCTACGCGACGTCGGACATCGTCGTCGACGACGGGACGATGCGCGACTGGACCCGCCGCCGCGACTATATTCCGAGCGCGATCCCCGGCTGCCTCGCGCCGCATGCGTGGCTCGCCGACGGCCGGTCGCTGTATGATACCTTCGGACAGGGGTTCACACTGCTGGTGCTGGACGACGCGGCCGACGCTGGCCCAGCGGTTGCCGAGGCGCACGCGGCCGGCGTCCCGCTGACCATCGTCACGCCGAACGATCCCCGCCTCGCCCCGCTCTATGCCGCGCCGCTCGCGCTGATCCGTCCCGACCAGCACGTCGCGTGGCGGGGCAAGGCGTGGGCGCGCGGCATCTTCGCGACCGTGACCGGCCGCTCAGCCGGCTGACCAGCTCCCGTCGAGGAGCTTGGTGACGGCGGAGAAATCCTTCGCCGCGCCGCCGAGGCCGACGAATATCTGGTACAGCGCCTCGGCCTGCGCCCCCATCGGCACCGCCGCGCCGACCGCCTGCGCCGCCTCGACCGCGAGCTTCAGGTCCTTGAGCATCAGCGCGGAGGCGAACCCCCCGTCGTAGTTGCGGTTCGCCGGCGACGCCGGCACCGGGCCGGGGACGGGGCAGTAGCTCGTCATCGACCAGCACTGGCCGCTCGCCTTCGAGCTGATGTCGAAGAAGGTCTGCGCGTCGAGCCCGAGCTTGCCCGCCAGCACGAACGCCTCGGCGGTCGCGACCATCGACGCACCGAGCAGCAGGTTGTTGCAGATCTTCGCCGCCTGCCCCGCTCCCGCCGCGCCGGCATGGAGCACCGCCTTGCCCATCGCCGCCAGGATCGGCTGCGCGCGGACGAAGGCGTCGCTCGTGCCGCCGACCATGAAGGTCAGCGTCCCCGCGTTCGCCGCCGCGATGCCGCCCGACACCGGCGCGTCGACCATCGACTGCCCGCGCGCGGCGGCATCGGCCGCCACCGCCTTCGCGGTCGCCACGTCGATCGTCGAGCAATCGAGCAGCAGCGTGTCCTCGGCCGCCGCGCCGAACACCGCGTCGGCATAGACCGCGGCAACGTGGGTGCCGGCCGGCAGCATCGTCACCACCGCCGCCGCGCCACCGACTGCGTCCGCTGCCGATCTCGCCGCGTCGCACCCGGCGGCGACGGCGCGACCAATCGCGTCGGTCGACAGGTCGAAGGCGGCGACCTCGTGCCCGGCCTTGACCAGGTTCGCGGCCATCCCGCCGCCCATGTTGCCGAGGCCGACGAAGGCGATCCTCACCGGCCGGTCCACGCCGCCGGTCGCTTGGCGACGAAGGCGGCCATGCCTTCCTTCTGGTCGGCCGAGCCGAACAGCGCATGGAACAGTCGCCGTTCGAACACCACGCCCTGCGCTAGCGTCGTCTCGAACGCAGCGTCGACCATCTCGGTCACCGCGATCGCCGCCAGCGGGGCCATGTCGGCGATCGTCGCCGCGATCTTCAGCGCTTCGTCGATCAGCTCGGCCGCCGGCACGACGCGCGCGACGAGACCCGACCGCTCGGCTTCGGCGGCGTCCATCATCCGCCCGGTCAGGCACATCTCCATCGTTTTCGCCTTGCCGATCGCACGCGCCATCCGCTGGCTGCCGCCCATCCCCGGCGTGACGCCGAGCTTGATCTCGGGCTGGCCGAACTTCGCGGTGTCGGCGGCGATGATGAAGTCGCACATCATCGCCAGCTCGCACCCGCCGCCGAGCGCGAAGCCGGCGACCGCGGCGACGACCGGCTTGCGCGTCGCCGCGACCCGCCCCCAGCCGGCGAAGAAGTCGGCGCCGTACATCTCGGCAAACGACTGCCCGGCCATCTCCTTGATGTCGGCCCCGGCGGCGAACGCCTTGTCGCTGCCGGTGATGATCGCACACCCCTGCTCCGGATCGGCGTCGAACGCGGCCAGCGCGGCAATCACGTCGGCGAGGACGGCGCTGTTGAGCGCATTCAGCGCCTGCGGCCGGTTGAGCCGGATCAGCGTGACCCGGCCGTGGGTTTCGACAAGGAGAGTGTCGTAGGTCATGGCGTTCACTTCATCGTCGGGATGACGAAGCTGCTGTCGGTCACCGCCGCGTTCGCGTCGAGCCCCGGCCAGCGTTGGGTGACGGTCTTGACCTTGGTGTAGAAGCGCACGCCCTCCTCGCCGTGGATGCCGATGTCGGCGAAGGCGCTGCGCTTCCATCCGCCGAAGCTGTGATAGGCGACCGGCACCGGGATCGGCACGTTGATCCCGACCATCCCGACCTCGACCTTGGCGGCAAATTCGCGCGCGGCGGGGCCGGAGCGGGTGAACAGCGCGACGCCGTTGCCGTACTGGTGCTTGCTGGGCAGGTCGATCGCCTCGGCGAGCGTCTCGGCGCGAACCATCTGGAGGACCGGACCGAAGATCTCGTCCCGGTATGACTGCATCTCGGGCCGGACGTGGTCGAACAGCGTCGGTCCGACGAAGAACCCGCCCTCGTGGCCGTGAAGGGTGAACCCGCGGCCGTCGACGACGAGCTCGGCGCCCTCGTCGACGCCCATCGCGATGTAACTCTCGATGCGGTCGCGGTGTGCCGCGCTGACCACCGGGCCATAATGCGCGTCGGGGTCGGTCGAAACGCCGAGCCGCAGCTTGGCGATCTCGGGAAGGAGCGCCTCGCGCAGCGTATCGGCGGTCTTCGCACCGACCGGGACGACGACGGGGAGCGCCATGCACCGCTCGCCGGCGCTGCCGAACGCCGCTCCGACGAGGTCGGCGACGGTCTGGTCGAGGTCGGCGTCGGGCAGGACGACACCGTGGTTCTTCGCGCCCCCCATCGCCTGGACGCGCTTGCCGTTCGCCGTCCCGCGCGAATAGACGTACTGCGCGATGTCGGACGATCCGACGAAGCTGACCGCCTTTACATCCGGGTTGTCGAGCAGCGCGTCGACCGCGGCCTTGTCGCCGTGGACGACGTTGAGGATGCCCGCCGGCAGCCCCGCCTCGAGCATCAGCTCGCCGAGCCGCACCGGCAGCGACGGGTCGCGCTCGGAGGGTTTGAGGATGAAGGCGTTGCCGCACGCGATCGCGACGCCGAACATCCACATCGGGATCATCGCCGGGAAGTTGAACGGCGTGATTCCGGCAACGACGCCGAGCGGCTGCCTGAGCGAATAGACATCGATCCCGGGCCCCGCCCCGCTGGTGAACGCGCCCTTTAGCAGGTGCGGGATGCCGCACGCGAACTCGATCACCTCGAGACCGCGCTGGATGTCGCCGCGGCTGTCGGCGACGACCTTGCCGTGCTCGCTCGACAGCAGCTCGGCGAGCGACCCGATCTCGGCCTCGACCAGCCGCTTGAAGTCGAACAGCACCCGCGCCCGCCGCTGGGGGTTGGTCGCCGCCCATGCCGGCTGCGCCGCGGCCGCGTTCGCCACCGCCGCGTCGACGTCGGCCGTGTCGGCGAGAACGACCTCGGCCTGGACGCGGCCGGTGTTGGGGTCGAACACGTCGGCGCGCCGCGTTCCCGTCGCGGTCGTCGCCGTGCCGCCGATCAGGTGGGCGATGGTGCGCATCTCGTTCTCCGTAGCGCCCGGGGTGGTAACCGTGCCGGCGGCACGCGACAAGCCGCGTCGTCGCGCGGGGATATGCGGCCGCGGCACCTTTTCTTGGGCGTCCGCGTCGCCTACACCGCGCGCGGCATGACCATCCCCGCTACTGGCCGGTTCGACCGCGGCCATCACCTTTTCCCGGTGCGCGTCTATTTCGAGGATACCGACCTGACCGGCATCGTCTATCACGCCAACTACCTGCGCTTCATGGAGCGCGCGCGGAGCGAGATGCTGCGCGGGCTCGGCATCGAGGGGCAGGCGTTGATGGACACGGGTGATGGCTATTACTCGGCGCGCTTCGCCGGGCTGATGGCCGAGGCCGCCGCCTGATGCCCGCCGTCGTCGCCACCACCGCGGTCGACATGTCGCCGCTCGCGCTGTTCTGGCAGGCCGACATCGTCGTCAAGCTGGTCATGCTCGGGCTGATCGCGGCGTCGGTCGCGTCGTGGGCGATCATCCTCGAACGCGGCCGGCGGCTGTCGGCGATCAACGCCCAGGCGAAGGCGTTCGAGGCGTGGTTCTGGAAGGCCGACAGCCTCGATGCGATGTACGACCCCGCCGCCAAGGCGAGCCACCCGTCGGCGCGGCTGTTCGTCGCCGGCATGAACGAGTGGCGGCGGAGCATCCTCAACCGCCGCGCCGGGAGCGGCATCGACCGCGAGGGGGTGCGCGCGCGGCTGACGTCGCTGATGGGGGTCGCGACCGCGCGCGAGATCGATGCGCTCGGCGACCGGCTCAACCTGCTCGCGACGATCGGGTCGGTCGCACCGTTCGTCGGGCTGTTCGGCACGGTGTGGGGGATCATGCGGTCGTTCGGCGCGATCGCGGCGAGCCAGAACACGAGCCTCGGCGTCGTCGCCCCGGGGATCGCCGAGGCGCTGTTCGCGACCGCGCTCGGGCTGTTCGCGGCGATCCCGGCGGTGATCGGCTACAACCGCCTGCTCCACGGCCTCGGCCGGCTCGAAGCACGGCTCAACGCCTTCGCCGAGGAGTTCCACGGCCTGCTGTCGCGCCAACTCGACGCGATGGAGGGGTGATGGCATTCACTGGTCCCCGCCCGCACCGTCGCCGCGCGCCGATGGCCGAGATCAACGTCACGCCGATGGTCGACGTGATGCTCGTCCTCCTCATCATCTTCATGGTCACCGCGCCGCTCCTCGTCACCGGCGTTCCGGTCGACCTGCCCGACAGCAAGGCGGCGGCATTGAAAGCCGACGACAAGCCGGTGCAGGTGTCGCTCGATAGGGCCGGCGGTGTCTTCGTCGACGATGCGCCCGTCGCCGGCGACGCGCTCG
>CAHJWT010000065.1 GCA_903643075.1 Sphingomonadaceae bacterium
GCCGGCAAGGTCGCCGTCGTCACCGGCGCGGCGCGCGGCATCGGCCGGTCGATCGCCGTCGAGTTCGCCGCCAACGGGGCGGATGTCGTCGCGCTCGACATCGCCGGACCCGTGTCGACCGCGTCGAACGCCGCGCCGGCGACTCCAGCCGAACTCGACGAGACGGTCCGCATGATCCGCGGCTACGGCCGGCGCGGCGAGGCCGTCCGCGCCGACATCCGCGATATCGCCGCGCTCCGCCGGATCGCGACCCAGGTCGAGCGCGACCATGGCAAGATCGACATCGTCGTCGCCAACGCCGCGATCCAGCGGTGGAAGCCCCTGCTCGAGATGGAGGATGCCGACTGGCGCGACGTCATCGACGTCAACCTCAACGGCACGGCGAACACCATCCGCGCCTTCGCGCCAAAACTGGTGGCGCGCAACCGGGGCCGAATCATCGTCCTGTCGTCGCTCCAGGGCAAGCACGGGACGAAGGACGCGGCGAGCTATTCGGCGTCGAAATGGGGCATCATCGGGCTGATGAAGTCGGCCGCGCTCGAGCTGGGTGAGCACAACATCACGGTCAACGCGATCCTGCCGGGGTTGGTCGACACCGCGCTGACGCGCTACGACAAGCGTCTGTCGGAGACCATCGCCGAGACCGGGCGCAAGGCCCCCGATCATCCGACCCCGCAGGAGGCGTGGGACATCCGCGCCCCGACGGTGCCCCTCAAGGTCGGCTGGCTCCAGCCCGACGACATCTCGCCGATGGCGGTGTTCCTGGCGAGCGATGCCGCGGCGATGGCGACGGGGGCGAACTTCGAGGTGACGGGGGGAGATAGTGCCAAGGTGGGGTGAGGGAAGAGTTCCTTTGTCCAGAGCGAGAAATCACGTAGAGGTCCGGCGCTGAGCGCTACATCGTCAACGTCGCCGGCCGAGCGCGCGTGCGACACGCGGGTTGATGCGTTCACCGCCCTGTTCCCAGTCGATCTCGGTGGCGTTGGGGTTCCAATAAGATAGGCGCAGCAGGTGCAGCACGAAGGGCAAGAAACCGGCGAGCAGCAGCATCAACGCACCTGCTGCCCACGTCAGGCCGACCAACGGTGGCGGCGCACGCGACGTCGCTAGCAGAATGCCGGCCACGAGTAGAATGCCGAAGACAACAAAACAGATCGCCGCAACGGTTGCCCACCGGAATAATCGCACACCCCAATATCGTCTCGACCTGAAGCCAAAGGTCATCGGCAAAATGACTGCCAGCGCCACCACGGGACTAGCCATGGCTGGGAACAGAAAGTCGAAAACGGTGCGCCCCAGCGGGATCAAGGCCACACAGAGCAGACTGGGATAGATCAGCCAGTAAAAAGCGACGACAGTGAAGCCAGCACTCGATCCCTTCGGCGCTAGACCCGTGGGCCGGTCGCGGGTTGTCGGAGAATCAGTGATCATGCGGCACCTTTCCGACCGCGCTGGTGCGCATCTCGAGCTTTACGTCGGATGGCATTCCGCCTTCGGGCTGAAGCAGTTTGAGGTAACTCTCGTCCCGCTCTCTCTGCTTTGTAGTTAGTGTCATCGACGGCGGCGCGGCACCGATCAGCGCGGCACCGGCCGGTGTTGCGCCAAACACGGCCGGCGCATCGAAATAACGAATGCGCTGGGCCTGGTTAGCCGCCCGTGTCGCGGCTTGGTGATGCTCTTCAACCTGCGAGAGAATACGGTTGAGCTGCCGGGTTCGCCGCGCGACGGGAGCGGCATGTCTGCTCGGATGTGCGATCTTCGCAATTCTGGCACGGGCTGCTTCCGCACTGCTCTCGCCGCTTTTCGCCAAAGCCGCGGCATTTTCAGTCTCACGGCTGAGCTTGCCAACTTCAGTCAGTGCCCGCGCACCGCCGACTGGAATATCTACGAGCGTCATTCCGGTAGCGATAATCCGCGTCCACTGAATATAGCGGTTGTTTTCAATCTCCTCGCTAATACCCTTGTAACCGAGCATCTCGGTGGCGAAGATCGCACCGTCGGCCGCAAACAAGAGCACAGACCCGGCACCAGCGACCAAACCTGTCGCAATCGCCAATGCGCCGATTTCGGGCGCGAAGGTTACTACAAAAATGGCTGCCGCGCCTACGCCGATCGCGTCAATCGCTAGGCCGATGCCGTCAGCGGTCTTCTTGTGGCCGATCGCCCAGTGATGAGCCGACCCCCAAACGTCATCTTGCACCCAGTGCGCAATCGCTTCCGATCCCGCCAATTGAGCCTGCGCATTCGCGATCTCGGTCTGCCCTTCGACCTCCATAACATGCCAGAAGAGGGCACGGGCTCGGGTCAGAAAGGTGCTGTCGTGGTTGGCCTTGGCAGCAGGCGGTGCCGTCGCGACGTGCGTTCGCACGACGTTTAAAACCGTGCCATACGTGCCGTTCATCGCCGGTCGACGCAGCATGGCGATCTGCTGGCCGTCTGACCAGGTGATGCCGATTGCCTGCCCGAACTGGCGGGTAGCAAAGGCGGTAAGGCGGGCTACCGCGTCCGCCTGACCAGCATATGGATACCAGAAGTCGCTCAACTCGTTTGGTCCTCCAACTTACCCTGCCTTCCGCGCCGGCGTATTGACCCCCATCGCGGTCAGGTACTTCCGCACCCCCCGCGCCGCCTGCCTGATGCGGTGCTCGTTCTCGACCAGCGCGATCCGGACATAGCCCTCGCCCTCCTCGCCGAAGCCGGTGCCGGGGGCGACGGCGACCTGGGCGTGGGTCAGGAGCTGCTTCGAAAACTCGAGGCTGCCGAGGTGGCGGAGCGCCGGCGGGATCGGGGTCCATGCGAACATGCTCGCGCGCGGCACGGGGATGTCCCACCCGGCGCGGCCGAAGCTGTCGACTAGGACGTCGCGGCGGTGGCGGTACATCTCGCGGGTCGCGGCGATACAGTCCTGCGGGCCGTTCAATGCTGCGACCGCCGCCGCTTGGATCGGGGTGAACGCGCCGTAGTCGAGGTAGCTCTTGACCCGCGTTAACGCGGCGATGAGTTGCGGATTACCGACCGCGAAGCCGATCCGCCATCCCGCCATCGAATAGGTCTTCGACATGCTGGTGAACTCGATCGCGACGTCCTTCGCGCCGGGCACCTGGAGGATCGACGGCGTCGGCACCCCGTCGAAGTAGATCTCGGCGTAGGCGAGGTCGCTGATCACCCAGATGCCGTGCGCCTTGGCGAAGGCGACGACCTGCTCGTAGAAGGCGAGGTCGACCGTCTCGGCGGTCGGGTTCGACGGATAGCCCATGACGAGCACGGTCGGCCTCGGCACGGTGTAGCGCATCGCGTGCTCGAGCTTGTCGAACAGGTCGGGGCCGGGCGCGGCGGGGATCGAGCGAATCGTGCACCCGGCGATGATGAAGCCGAACATGTGGATCGGGTACGACGGGTTCGGCGCGAGGATGACGTCGCCCGGCGCGGTGATCGCCTGGGCGAGGTTGGCCAGCCCCTCCTTCGACCCCAGCGTGACGACGACCTCGGTATCGGCGTCGACCTCGACCCCGAAGCGGCGCGCATAATAGGCCGCCTGCGCCTTCCGCAGGCCGGGGATGCCCTTCGACGCCGAATAGCCGTGCGCGTCGGGCTTGGCCGCGACCTCGGCGAGCTTGGCGATGACGTGCGGTGGCGGCGGCTGGTCGGGGTTACCCATGCCGAGGTCGACGATGTCCTCGCCGCGCGCCCGCGCCGCCGCCTTCATCGCGTTGACCTCGGCGAAGACGTACGGCGGCAGGCGGCGGATACGATAGAAGTCGTCGGTCATCATGCGGTCCTCGGTCGCAGCTCGACCAAGGGCCAGCGCGACGGGGCCCGGCCGGCGCGCGGCCGGGCCGGGGCGGGTTACTGCGGCTTGGTCGTGGTGGTCGTGGTGTCGGTCGTCGTCGTGCCGGCGGCGGCCTTCTTCGCCATCGTGTGATGGACGACTTTCTTCTTGTGCATCATCGGCTTGGCCGCGCCCATGTGCGCCGCGTCGTCGTGGCCGCGGTCGCCGACGCCGCCGGTCGCCATCGCCTGCTCGGCGGTCATCGCGCTGGGATTGTCGGCCCCCTGGTCGCACGAATCGTGGACCGTCGCCGAGCACTTGGGCAGCGGACCCGCGGTCTGCGCCGAGGCGGCGGCAGCCAGCGCGAGGGCGGCGAAGGCGGACAGCGTCTTGATCATGCGGTGGGCTCCCTGTTGTCGCCGGCGGTCGCGCCGCCGGGCCGAGCGTTCTATATACCCGTGACACGACGCCGCAAAGCCGCTTGGCGCGGCCGTCGGCGCGGCGCAGAACGCGGCCCTGGGGAGAGCATGATGACCGGCCCGACCGACGATCCCGACCCGCAGAACCTCGTCCGCTGGACCGAGGCGATCACCCGCGGCCAGCGGATGATGGCGCAGTTCGCCGCGCGGCAGGGCGGCGCGTCGTTCGGTGTTGACGACCCCCTCGGGCTCGCCGCGACGTGGGGCCAAGTGATGACCGCCGCCGCCGCCGACCCGGTCAAATTAGTCGCGACCGGGGCCAGGTTCATGACCGACATGATGGCTTTGTGGCAGGGCTTCCTGACCGGCGCCCCCGCCGCCGTCGCGACCGTCGCCGACAAGCGCTTCGCCGCGCCCGCGTGGCGCGAGGCCCCGGTGTTCGACTTCATCCGCCAGTCGTACCTGCTCGTCGCCGACACCCTGCTCAAGGCGACCGCCGAGATCGACGGGCTCGACGGCACCGCCAAGGCCAAGGCGCTGTTCCACACCCGCCAGCTGGTCGAGGCGATGAGCCCGGCTAACTTCCCGCTGACCAACCCCGAGGTGCTCGCCGCGACCCGCGACACCGGCGGCGAGAACCTGCTCAAGGGGCTCGAGCACATGCTTGCCGACGTCGAGCGCGGGCGGATGCGGATGACCGACGAAACCGCGTTCGAGGTTGGCCGCGACGTCGCCGCGACGCCGGGCGAGGTCGTCTACGAGAACCGACTGTTCCAGCTGATCCAGTATACGCCGGCGACCGACACGGTGTTCGCCGTGCCGCTGCTGATCTTCCCGCCGTGGATCAACAAGTTCTACATCCTCGACCTGACCGCCGAGAAGAGCTTCATCCGCTGGTCGGTCGAGCAGGGGCTGACGGTGTTCGTCGTGTCGTGGAAAAACGCCGACGCGAGCCTCGCCGACGTCACCCTCGACAGCTACGTCGCCGAGGGGCAGCTGACCGCGATCGCCGAGGTCCTCGGGCGGACCGGGCAGCCGAGCACCCATGTCATCGGCTACTGCGTCGCCGGCACCGTGCTCGCCGCGACGCTCGCGCTGCTCGAAGCCAAGGGGCAGGCCGACACGGTCGCCAGTGCGACGTTCTTCACCGCGCAGATCGACTTCGCCGACGCCGGCGACCTCAAGGTCTTCACCGACGACGCCGGGATCGCGGCGGTCGAGAAGAACGCCGGCGCGACCGGGGTGACCGACGGCCGCGCGCTCGCGGCGACGTTCAACAGCCTGCGCCCGAACGACCTCGTGTGGGGCTACGTCGTCAACAACTACCTGCTCGGCAAGGACTATTTTCCGTTCGACCTGCTCTACTGGAACAGCGACGCGACCAACGTCCCGGCGTGCTGGCACCTCAGCTACCTGCGCGACATGTACCGCGACAACCTACTGGTGCAGCCCGGCGGGATCACCGTTGCCGGGGTGCCGATAGACCTGACGACGGTCCGCACGCCGAGCTACATCCAGGCGGGGCGCGACGACCACATCGCCCCGGCGCGCTCGGTCTACCGGATGACGCAGGTTTTCGCCGGGCCGCGGCGCTTCATCCTCGCCGGCTCGGGCCACATCGCCGGCGTGGTCAACCCGCCGGCGATGAAGAAGTACCAGTATTGGACCAGCGACGCCCTGCCGCCGACGCTCGCCGAGTTCGAGGCGGCGGCGACCGAGACCAAGGGGTCGTGGTGGCCCGACTGGCTGGCGTGGCTGACGCCGATGTCGGGCGGGCAGGTGCCGGCGCGGGTGCCGACGAACGCGATCGAAGCCGCGCCGGGGCGGTACGTCAAGGAACGCATCTAGGGGGAACGGCGATGTCGGAGTTCAGCGAAGCGATGCGCCGGGTGATCACCGGCGACGACGCCGACGGCCGGTCGGTGATCATCCTCGACGGCCCGCCGTCGGCGGCGTCGGGCGATCCCGACCTCGGCGGGCTGTTCGAGATCTGGGAGGACGCGGCGAGCGGGCGGCTCGATCCGCGCGACCACGCCGACCTCGGCACGACGACGCCGGTGCTTGGGCCGCGAAAGGGCAACGTCCAGGTCCGCTGGTTCGTCGTGTCGCCGCTGCCCGACGGCGTGCCGAAGGACCAGCTCGACGCGGTGGCGCGGCAGGTCTTCGCCGGCTTCGGCGGCGAGCGCCACATCGTCGACCAGTCGCGCCACTCGGCGATGCACGAGACGCATTCGCTCGACGTCATCTGCCTGCTGTCGGGCGACGTCTCGCTGATCCTCGAAGGCAGCGAGACGCGCATCAGGCCAGGCCAGGTCGTCATCCAGCGCGGGACCAACCACGCGTGGGCGGCGCACGGCGGCCCGGCGTTGCTCCTCGCGGTACTGATCGACCGCGATCTGGCCTAGCCGCTGCGCCGGGCGGTGGCAGTCAGGCGGTGGTCACCGCCGCGACGCCGCGACGGCGCGACACCACCCCGACGACGCCAAACCCGGCGACGAGCAGGGTCCACGTCGCGGGCTCGGGAACCGAGCCGCTGAACGCGATCTCCGACACGAACACCCAGTCGCCCGGCTGCTGGTCGAGCTCGATCGTGTGAGTCGTGCCGGCAAGGCCGAGGCCGGTGATGCCGATGACGCCAAAGGTGCCGGGGGCGAGGTGGACGAAGGGGGTGTCGACGCCGTCGATCTTGATCGCTGCCGGCTGGAAGACGCCGCCGACCGTGCTGTTGTCGACGCTGAGGTCGATCTGGCGGATGAACGATCCGGGCGCGACGTGGAAGGTGATGACCGGATCGGGCGTCGCACTGGTGTACCAGCCGACGTAAGGCCCGGTGCCGGCGGTGTTCTCGGTCAGGAACCAGTAGCTCGGCGCGACGACGCCGTCGGTCAGGTCGCCGGTGCCGCCGGTCAGCGGCGCGCCGTCGGTCGTCGTCGCGCCGGTGCCCGAATAGTTTCGGTCCCAGTAGTTGTACGTGCCGCCGCTGGCCTGCCCATCGCCGTTGGGCGTATCATAGCTGGTGACGGCGATTGGATGCGCGGCGATCGCCGGTCCCGCACCGAACAGCATTGCCGCTACTGCGATCATGCTGCGCATAATGGCCATGCCTCCCTGACCGATTCCTCGATTAATCTTAATCGATCGTGTGCGAGCGGACAATCGCAAATTGGCAATACCGACGGCCAAGGAACAGGCGCGGGGGAAGCCCGCGCGTCGTCGGACGGGGCGGCGTAGGGAGGCTCCGCCGCCCCGCCGGCCGGACGCACGCGAGTCGCGGCTAGCGGACGATCGCTACGCGATCCTCCGCTAGCCGCGGCCGCTTAGCGTCTTGGCCCCATTCCCGGCATGACCGGCGGTGGCGGACGCGAGCGGTCGCGGCGGGGGAGCTGCGCCTGGTAAGCGATCGCGCAGTGCTCGGTGCAATAGGGGAAACTGGCCTGCGCCGGCTTGCCGCAGAAGTGGAAGTCGGTCTCGCCGGGATGGCCGATCGGCCACTTGCAGACCTTCTCCGACAGGTCGAGCAGCGTCGTCCGCGCGGGCTTGACCGGAGCGGCGGGGCGCGCCGGACGCTTGGCCGCGACCTTTACCGGCGGTGCCGCGGTCAAGCCCTCGACAACCCCCTCGGCGGCGGCGACGACGGCCTCGATGACGGCGGCGGCGGCCTCGCTGACCTTGACCGGCGACGGCCGCGCCTCGAGCCCGAGGCGGTGCGCCTTGCCGATGACGGCGTTGCGGCTGACCCCCTGGCCGAGCGCCTCGGCGATCTGGCTCGCGGTCATCCCCGCCTCCCAGTGGCTCTTGAGCATCTCGATACGGTCGTCGGTCCACGACATAAGGGGTTCCTGGCCTTGCGGCGGCAGCGAGGCAGGCGCAAAGCGACGCCATGCTCGACAAAACGATCCTGTCCGGAATCGCCCGCGAACCCGGCGAGGTCATTATCCCCGGGGTCAACTGGCAAGGCCTGCAGACCCTCTACTTGAAGGAGGTGCGCCGCTTTTTCAAGGTCCAGCTCCAGACGGTCTGGGCCCCGGCGATCACGACGCTGATGTTCCTCGCCATCTTCGCCCTCGCCCTCGGCCGGGCGCGGACGAGCGTGATGGGCGTCCCCTACCCCAATTTCCTTGGTCCCGGGCTGATCGTCATGGGGATGATCCAGAACAGCTTCGCCAACACCAGCTCGTCGCTCCTGATCGGCAAGATTCAGGGGACGATCGTCGACGTCCTGATGCCGCCGCTGTCGCCGGCTGAACTGATGGTCGCGTGGGTCGGCGGCGCGGTGACGCGGGCGTGGCTGGTCGGCTTCGCGGTCTACGCGGCGATGCTGCTCGCGCCCGGCGTCGACGTGCCGATCAACAATCTCGCGGTCGTCCTCTATTTTGGGACGATGGGCGCGGTGATGCTCGCGCTGCTCGGCATCCTCACCGGCATCTGGGCCGACAAGTTCGATCATGCCGCGGCAGTGACCAATTTCATCGTCCAGCCGCTGACGCTGCTGTCGGGCACCTTCTACGCGATCGACCGCGTATCGCCGGCGATGAAGCTGCTCAGCCACGCCAACCCGTTCTTCTACATCATCGACGGCTTCCGCTTCGGCTTCCTCGGGGTGGCCGACGGGCTGGCGCTCCAGGGCGCGGTGATCATCGGCGTGATCGACGTCGCGTTGTGGGCAGTGTGCGTGCGTGCGCTGAGCACCGGGTGGCGATTGAAGGCGTAGCGCATGGCTCCGCCCCCCGGTCGCCATGCGGCGGCTGGAGGGCGGAGGGATGATCCCCCTGCCCCTCCCGATCCCCGAAGCCCCGGGGTGGGCGGAAGCGGCGAGGGGCAGGCGTGTCGCGGCAGGCCGGGAGCATAACGGAAAACGGCGGTCTTCTATTCCGCCCGATCGCTTACGATGATCTTGTGCGCCGATTCGGGGAGATCAAATCTGATCCTATCCTTTGCGCTCGTAGTGTCTTCCTCGAAGAACTTGGATGCTCCCGGCCCATCGTGACGGACCCGCCCCCACCAAGTTAGGGCCGGCCCAGCCCGGCACGGGAGTGGCTTTCCCATGCCGGCCATGCCCACCTTGTCCCACAAGGCGACGCGAATGTCAAGGCGAACCAGCATTTCCTACAGCAATTACAACAAGTTGTAGGCTTTGGCGTCAGCTAAGTCGCGGACAAGGCGGCAGTTGTCCGCGCACCGCCGTCGCCGCCGCCGCCGGAACCGGGGCGAGGACGAAGAACCCCGGCGTGCCATTGAACGACAGCCGGACGGGGTTGCGCAGCCGCGACTCGCGCGCAGCCGGGGTGCCGTCGACCGCGGCACGGACGCTTGCCGGGCAGACGGTTGTCACCGTCCCGGTCAGGCGGAGGACGCCGCCGACGGGGACGACGCTGGCGGCGAGCCGTGCGACCTCGCCGGTCGCGTCGGCGACCACCGCCGACCGGATCTCGACCGTGCCGCCGTCGGCCCACGCGGTGTAGCTGCGCAGCCGTGCCGCTGCGGTGATGCCGGCGTCGATGTCGAGGGCGAGCGGCGCACCGCCGCCGAAGCGGACTCCCTTGCCGGTGACGACGACCTGCGCCTGCTGCGGCGGCGTCGCGCTCCATGCCTCGTTCGACCGCGCGCGCGTCTCGCGCAGGTGGACCTCGAAGGTGGTGGCGGCGACCGGCGCGGCGAACAGCCCGGTCGTGCCGCGGAAGGCGGTGAACACCGTCGACAGGCGGGCGATCCCGGCGGACCCGAGATGGACGCTCGACACGCTCGTCGCCGCCGTGGCGTTCACCGCCGCGCCGCCGAGGCCGGCAATCGCCGCCACGACGCCGGGCCGGTCGGTGCGAACGACGGTCAGGTCGCGCCGCCATGGATTGCGGTTGACCCGCGCCCGGACCGCGTCGAGCGCGAGCCGCGCCGGCCCGTCGAGGTGATAGCGCGGCGCGGCGACGTCGGCCTCGAGGCGATAGGGGAAACCGCCGATCGCCACCGCTTCGCCGGGAGCGACGGCGGCGAGGTCGGCGCGCAGATCGTCGCGCCAACCGCTCCAATAGTGCCAATAGATCGCGCCGCCGGCGACCAGCGGGACGAGCGTCAGCCAAAGGGGAATGCGTTTCACGCCCGCTCACTCATGGCGGTTCAACGCGTTGATCGCGGCGTGGACCCGCGCCTCGACCTCGGCGCGATCGAGGCCGGGCGGGATCGGCTCGCCGAATAGGAAGGTGACGACGCCGGGATACTTGACGAAGCCCTTCGGCCAGCACGCCGCCGAATCAACCGCGACCGGGACCAGCGGCAGCCCGAGCGCGCGGTACAGCCCGACGAGCCCGGCCTTGAGCGGCGGCGCGTCGCCGGGCCGCGTCCGCGTCCCCTCGGGAAAGATGACGACCGGGCGGTGCGCCGCCCTCGCCGCGAGGGCCGCGCGCAGCATGGAACGGAGGGCGGCGGTTGATTCGCTTCGCTCGACGGGGATGATGCCGTGGATCCGCGCCGCCGCCGACCACAGCGGGATGCGCGTCAGCTCGGCCTTCATCACCGCCGCCGGGGCGCGGAACAGGCGGAGGATGAGGATCGTCTCGTACGCCGCCTGATGCTTGAACGCCGCGAGCACCGGCGTCGCCGGCACCGTTCCGACGAACCGGCAATGGATGCCGAGGACGACGCGCGTCGTCAGCGCGAACCAGCCGGCCCACCCGCGGGCGATCGGCACGACCGCGCGCGGCCATAAGGGAGCGACGGCCAGCGCGACGAGAACGTACGGCACCGAGCCGCCGTAGAACACCGGCACGAACACCGCTGAGCGGATCGCGGCGACAATCGTCGCGCCGGCGCCGCGGTGGGGCTGCGTCACGCCGCGCCGGCACTGTGCGCGGCGAGGCGCAGCAGGTACTTGGTATATTCGCGCGCGACGCTGTCGGCGTTGGGGTCGGCGGCGACCGCGTCCTCGACGATCGTCACGTTCGCCGGCATCTGCGCGCCGAGCTCGAGCCGCGCGCGGCGCATGTGCGCGGCGCTCGTCACCAGCCGCAGCGAGCGGTAGCCGTGGCGCGTCGTCCACGCCGTCGTCTCGATCGCGTTCGACCGCGTGTCGACCGCGGCATAGCCGAGATCGACCGCGTTGGTGAACCGCTTGAGCGGGACGTCGATCGACGCGGCGAGCGCTGGCTTGCCGATATGCTCGCCGACGCCCGAGACGAACATCCGCTTCGCCGCGCCGGCGTCGAGCACGGCGATGCCACGCGCCAGCCGCCCCGCGCCGCCGGTCAGGACGACGACGGCATCGGTCGTGACCGCCAGCGGCACCGCCCGCGGCAGCGTCAGCGCGAACCACGCGAAGCCGGCGAGCCACGCCAGCA
>CAHJWT010000066.1 GCA_903643075.1 Sphingomonadaceae bacterium
CCGGCCGCCGCTCCTCGCCTCGAGCGCGGCGAAGGGGGTGCGCGCCGCAGCGCCGAGCAGCGGCGCGGCGGCGATGCCGCCGACCACCGTGCGCCGGTCGAACCCGCGCCGCATCAGTCGAACAGGCTCGAGACCGAGCTTTCCTCGCTCGTCCGCCGCATCGCCTCGGCAAGGAGCGGCGCGATGGTGATCAGGCGGATTTTCTTCGCCTCGCGGACGACCGACAGCGGCGCGATCGAATCGGTGATGACCAGTTCCGACAGCTCCGACGCCTCGACCCGTGCCACCGCGCCCCCTGACAGGACGCCGTGGGTTATGTACGCGCCAACGCTCGTCGCCCCCGACTGCATCAGCGCGGCGGCGGCGTTGCACAGCGTTCCGCCCGAATCGATGATGTCGTCGACGAGAATGCAAGCGCGCCCGGTGACGTCGCCGATGATGTTCATCACCTCGGACTCGCCCGCCTTCTCGCGGCGCTTGTCGACGATCGCGAGCGGCGCGTTGCCCAGCCGCTTGGCGAGCGCGCGGGCGCGCAGCACGCCGCCGACGTCGGGCGAGACGACGGTCAGGTCGCCCTTGCCGGCGCGCGCGACGATGTCGGCATGCATCACCGGCGCGGCGAACAGGTTGTCGGTCGGGATGTCGAAGAAGCCCTGGATCTGCCCGGCGTGGAGGTCGACCGACAGCACCCGGTCGGCGCCGGCCTTGGTGATCAGGTTGGCGACGAGCTTGGCCGAGATCGGCGTCCGCGGCCCCGCCTTGCGGTCCTGTCGGGCATAGCCGAAGTAGGGGACGACGGCGGTGATCCGCTTGGCCGAGGCGCGGCGCAGCGCGTCGATGCAGATCAGCAGTTCCATCAGGTTGTCGTTGGCCGGCGCGCTGGTCGACTGGACGACGAAGACGTCCTCGCCGCGGACGTTCTCGTGGATCTCGACGAACACCTCCTCGTCGGCGAAGCGGCGGACGCTCGCCGCGGTCAGCTGGAGGTCGAGATAACCGGCGATCGCCGCGGCGAGTTCGGGGTTGGCGTTCCCCGACAGGATCTTCATGGCGCGCGTCCCCCGCAGTCGCCGCGGGTCTTAGCGACGCGGTAACCGCGCGGCAACAATCAGTCCGGGCCGTACCGTCGCGCCGATCTCGTCCCCGACGCGTCGATGAGGCACGCTCCCGGCGCTACGACAACGCGATCAGCGACAGGTTGCGGCCGTAGTCGGGTTCGTTCGCGTGGACCGAGCGTCGGTAGCTAAAATAATCCTCGGCATAGGTGTCGCGGCCGAGGCGCTCGACCCGCGTCACCCCGGCGGCGGCGAGCTGGGCGGCGACGAAACCTTCGAGATCGAAGTGACAGTGCCCGGGGCGACCGGCGGCGAAGAAACGCGCGAAAGCCGGGTCGACCGCGACGAAGGGGTCGACGTAGGCGTCCCGGACCTCGTAGCTCGCCTGGGCGATGCACGGACCGACCGCGGCGGCGATGCGGTCATGCTGCGCGCCGAGCGCGACCATCGCGGCAACCGTCGCCGGGAGGACGCCGTACAGCGCCCCCTTCCAGCCGGCGTGCGCCGCGCCGACGACGCCGGCGGCGACGTCGGCAAAGAGCACCGGCGCGCAATCGGCGGCGAGGACGCCGAGGACCAGCCCCGGATCGGTCGTAACCAGTGCGTCGGCGTGCGGCCGGGCAACGGCCCGTGCATCGCCGGCAGCGGGATCAGCGAGCGCGGCATCGGCAACGACGGCGATCGCGCTATGGACCTGATGGACGGTAACGAGCGCTGCGCCGGGCGCGACGGCAGCCGCCGCACGCCGCCGGTTCGCCGCCACCGCGGTGGGGTCGTCGCTCGACCCGAGTCCGGTGTTAAGCGACGCGAAGATGCCGGTCGAGACGCCGCCGGCGCGGCCGCAGAAGCCGTGCCGGGTGCCGGCGAGCGCGGCGGCAGTGGCGAAGGGAGTCACACCGAGCCGTCGAGCGCAAGGCGGCAGATGATGTCGTCGTCGGCGTGGTCGCCGACCATGAAGGTGTACGGCATGATCTCGACGAATCCACGCCGCCGATAGAAGGCGCGAGCGCGCGGATTGTCGACGAAGACCGACAGCCACAGGTCATCGGCTCGATCGGCGCGCGCCGCCTGCCCGGCCCAGTCGAGGAGCGCCGCCGCGACGCCGGTGCCGTGCCACGGCGGATCGACGTAGAGCTGGTAGAGCTGGATCCCGGCGCGGCCTTGGCGCTCGACATCGAACGTCAGCGGGCCGATCCGGGCGTAGCCGACCGCGACGCCGCCGGCCTCGGCGAGGCGGGCGCGGGCGTCACCGGCGAGCGCGGCGGCCCAGTGGTCGGCTGTGTGATTCCGGAGGAAGATCGCGAGGTTCGCCGGCGAATAGAGGTGGCCAAAGGCGGCGGTAAAGGTGCGCGCGCCGATCGCGGCAAGCGCGGCGGCGTCGGCGACAGTCGCGTCGCGGTACGTGACGCGTCCCGTGACGTCGTCGCGGATGCGGCTCGTCACGCGAACCCCGGTGGCGCGGTGGCGACATCGTCACGCGTCAGCGCCATGACCTTGAACAACTCGCCCATTGCTTCCGCACCGGTCAGGCGATGGACGGCGGCATCGATCGCCGCCGACTGTGTCTGGTTCGCCGTCGTCTTCAGCGCCGCCGCGCGCGGGCCGATGCCGAGCGCGCGAAGGAAGTCGCCCTGCCCGACCGGTCCCCACGCCTTGACCCCCGCCGCGACGGCAAGCGCGGTGAAGTCGACGTGCGCCGTGAGATCGGCCGCGCCGGGGTCGGTGAACAAGTCGGCGCGAGCGTGGCGGCTGACCGCCTGGAGCGTATCCCCGACCACCGGGCCGACGTGGCCATAGTCGATGATCAGCGCCCCGCCGCCGTGGCGACGGAGGCGCGCGCCGATCTCGGCGGCGATCGCCGTCGCCGCGGGCGCAACCTCGACGACGCTTCCCTGTGGCGCGGCGGCGAGCGCCGGCGGGACGAGGGCCGTCACGTCGGTCGGCCCCACCGCCGCAGCAAGTCCGCTATCGGTCGCGACGACGACGCGCTCGCGCCAGCCGTCGCCGGTCGCGACGACCTGGCGGACCGGAAGCGCGTCGAAGAACTCATTGGCGACGACGAAGATCGGCGCGTCGTCGGCGACTTCGGCCAAGCCGGCTGTTGTCGTCGCGTCGGGGACCGTCCGCGCCTGCGCCGCCGCAAGCGCCGGGCTGGTCTCGACGAACACCACCGCGGGGTTCCACTTCGCCGCGGCGATGGTGCGCCGCATATCGGCCATCATCGTTCCCCGACCCGGCCCGAGCTCGACCAACCGTGATCGTTCCGGACGGCCGCACCGGTCCCACGCCTCGGCCAGCCACGCCCCGACCAGCTCGCCGAACATCTGGCTGATCTCCGGCGCGGTGACGAAATCGCCGGTCGTGCCGATGGGGTCGCGGGTCGCATAATAATGCGCATTGCACCGTGCGATGTACGCCGCGACGGTCATCGGCGCGGCGACGACGTCGGCGCGCAGCCGCTCGGCGAAAGTCATGCCGCCGGAGCCGCGACGCGGCGCTGGCTCGACGCGATCAGCCACAGGCCGAGGACGACCATCGGCAGGCACAGCCACTGGCCCATCGTCAGCCCGAAGGTGAGGTAGCCGACCTGCGCGTCGGGCTGGCGGAAGAACTCGATGACGAAGCGGATCGCGCCGAAGCCGCCCGTCCCGATCCCGACGAGCAGCCCGGGGTAGGCTCGCGCGCGAGTCCGCCAGAACAGCCATGTCAGGACGACGAGGAGGAGCAGCCCCTCGCCAGCGAACTCGAACAACTGGCTGGGGTACCGCGGCTCGGGGCCGGCCCCGGGGAAGATCATCCCCCAGTCGGATCCGGTCACCCGCCCCCACAACTCGCCGTTGACGAAATTGGCGAGCCGCCCGAGCCCCTGGCCGAGCGGCGCGACGCAGGCGACGTAGTCGCAGATGCGCAGGCCATCGAGGCCATTGACCCGCGCGAACAGGAAGATAGCGATGGTGAAGCCGATCGCGCCGCCGTGGAACGACATGCCCCCTTCCCACAGCCGGACGATCGCCAGCGGATCGTGGGCGAAGCGGCTGAAGTCGTAGAACAGGACATAGCCGATCCGCCCGCCGAGGATGATCCCGACCGTCGCCCAGGTGATGAAGGCGTCGGCGTGGGCCCGCGTCATCGGCGCTCCCCACGAATCGAGCATCCGGCCGAGGAGCCACCAGCCGCCGAGGATACCGCCGATATAGGCCAGGCTGTACCAGCGGAGCGCGAAGCCGTGGAACTCGACCAGCGTCGGCGAGAGGCCGAGGCTCGACCAGTCGAGCGCGATCCGGACGTGGTCGAGCAGCATCGTTTTCCCTTGCCCCGCGGCGCGGGCGCACCATAGTCGGGGGAAGCGATAAGACAATTGGGAGAGGGCCATGGCCGACCTCGACACCTTCCGGAGCGAGACGCGCGCGTGGCTCGCGGCGAACTGCCCGGCCGAGATGCGGCAGCCGATCGCCAGCGACGCCGACGTCTGCTGGGGCGGCCGCTACGCCGTGCTGACCGGGCCGCAGCGCGCGTGGCTCGACGCGATGGGCGCAAAGGGCTGGACGGTGCCGGAATGGCCGACGGCCTACGGCGGCGGCGGATTGTCGAAGGACGAGGCCAAGGTGCTCGCGCAGGAGCTGCGGGCAATCCATGCGCGCACCCCCCTCGCGTCGTTCGGCATCTGGATGCTCGGGCCGGCGCTGCTCAAGTACGGCAGCGAGGCGCAGAAGCGCGAACACCTGCCGAAGATCGCGCGCGGCGAGATCCGCTGGTGCCAGGGCTATTCCGAGCCGGGCGCGGGGTCCGACCTCGCCTCGCTCCGGACCAGCGCCGTCGTCGACAGCGACGACTACGTCGTCAACGGCCAGAAAGTGTGGACCAGCTATGCCGACAAGGCCGACTGGATCTTCTGCCTCGTCCGGACCGATCCGGCCGCGCCGAAGCACCTCGGCATCTCGTTCCTGCTGTTCGACATGGCGTCGCCGGGCGTGTCGACCTCGCCGATCAAGCTGATCAGCGGCTACTCGCCGTTCTGCCAGACCTTCTTCGACGACGTCCGCGTACCGCGCGCCAACCTGATGGGCGAGGCCGGCAAGGGCTGGGACGTCGCCAAGTACCTGCTGACCCACGAGCGCGAGATGATCGGCGACCTCGATGACGGCCGCCGCTCGCTCAGCCAGATCGCGGTCAAGGCGCTCGGGGCCGACGGCGTCGCGCCGCTCCGGACCGACATCGTCCGCCACGAGATCGATGCGCTCGCCTTCGGGCTGACGATGGAGCGCGTCAAGGACGAGGCGAAGGCGGGGCAGGGGACCGGGGCGCTGTCGTCGATGCTGAAATACTATGGGACGGAGCTCAACAAGCAGCGCCAGGAGCTGCTGATGAGCGTCCGCGGCAGCGACAGTCTCGGCTGGGACGGCGACGGCGAGATCGACCTGTCGCGCCACTGGCTGCGCAGCCGCGCCAACTCGATCGAGGGCGGGACGAGCGAGGTCCAGCTCAACATCATCGCCAAGCGGGTGCTCCAGCTGCCGGGGGCGTGAGGATGGGTTGCAAACCTGCGTCGAAAGGAGCATGTCCAGACTATGGACATCCACCCCGCTCCGCAGCAGATCGTGCAGCCGATGAACGCGCGTCTTGTCGTGATGATGCGGCCGAGCGAGAAGGCGGCGATCGAACGGCGGGCACGGTCGCTCGATCTGTCGACGAGCGAACTCGTTCGTCGCGCCGCCTCGTCGTACAACGAGAGCCTGTCGCCGGAGCAGGAGCAGGCATTGGGCGCGCTCGCCGACGAACTCGAGGCGGCGGTGAAGTCGATGCGCGCCGACCTGAAGGGGGCGCTCGACGCCTTCGCTGAGTATCAGGCAACCAAGTCGCAGCCGATCGCGGCGTGAGCGTCTTCGACCGGGTTCTGACCGGGATCAAGGACGTCATCCTCATCCGCGAAGAGGTGAACCAGTTGTCGGAAGTGGTGAAGGTCATGATCGTCGACCTTCGCGAGCACGACCGACGCTTGATCCGACTGGAAACGCTGGCCGAGGTCGAGGGACAGACTGTTCGTCGTCGACTGCCGAAAGCATAAAGTAGCCGGTTGCGGCGGCGAGAACCGTCGTACCATGGGGGAGAGACGACTTGGCCTTGGTCCTCACCGACGACCAGATGATGGTCCGTGACGCCGCCGACGGTTTTTTCGCCGCCGAGGCCCCCGTCGCCGAACTGCGCCGCCTGCGTGACGCCACGGCTGCGGGGGGCGACGCGACCGGCTTCGACCGCGGCCTGTGGGCCAAGATGGCCGAGATGGGCTTCGCCGGCGTCCTCGTTCCCGAGGCGCACGGCGGAACCGGGATGGGCTACGTCGCCGCCGGCATCGTCCAGGAGGCGGTCGGGCGCAACCTGTCGCTGTCGCCGCTGCTGTCGACGGCGATCCTCGCCGCGACGGCGCTCGTCCGCGGCGGCAGCCCCGAGCAGCAGGCGCAGTATCTGCCGCAGATCGCCGGCGGCGAGCGGCTGTTCGCGCTCGCCGCCGACGAGGCCGCGCGCCACGCCCCGGCGACGATCGCGACCCGCGCCGAGGCGTCGGGCAACGGCTTCAGGCTCAACGGCGTCAAGCCGTTCGTTCTCGACGGCCACGTCGCCGACACGCTGATCGTCGCCGCGCGGACCGACGGCGCCGACGACGACGAGGGCGGCATCACCCTGTTCCTCGTCGACGCCAAGGCGGCCGGGATCGCCGCCCACCGCCGGTCGATGGTCGACAACCGCGGCGCGGCACGCATCACGCTGACCGACGTCCAGGTCGACGGAGCCGACGTGCTGGGCGGCGTCGGCGGCGGCTGGGCGGTGCTCGACCGCGTCCTCGACGCCGGCCGCGCCGCGCTGGCGGCCGAGATGGTCGGTGTCGCGCACGAGAGCTTCCGCCGCACGGTCGACTACCTCAAGGAGCGCGAGCAGTTCGGCGTCAGGATCGGCAGCTTCCAGGCGCTCCAGCACCGCGCCGCGCACCTGTTCTGCGAGGTCGAGCTGGCGCGGTCGGCGACGCTCCGCGCCCTCGTCGCGCTCGACGCCGACGAGGAGCGTGTGCCGCTGTTCGCCAGCGTCGCCAAGGCCAAGGCCGGCGAGGTCGCCAAGCTCGCGACCGACGAGGGCGTCCAGATGCACGGCGGCATCGGCATGACCGACGACTTCGATATCGGCTTCTTCATGAAGCGGGCGCGGGCGGCGCGCGAGACGTTCGGCGACCTCGCCTTCCACGGCGACCGCGCCGCGACGCTGATGGGGTATTAGGCGGCCGCGGATGCCGGTGGTCGCCGTCCGCCGCGCCGACGCGTCCGATGCCGTGGCACTGTCGACGTTGCACCGCGCGCTATGGCCCGATGACGACGCGGCGAGCAGCGAACTTGCCCGTCTGCTCGCGCGGGACGACTTCGCCGCCTTCCTCGCGGTTGCCGACGGCAGGCCGGTCGCCTTCGCCGAGGCGAGCCTGCGCCACTACGTCGACGGCGCGCCCGATGCGGTCAACGGCTACCTCGAAGGGCTGTTCGTCGCCGCCGACCATCGCCGCGCCGGCATCGCGACGCGGTTGCTCGACGCCGTCGCCGCATGGGCCCGCGCGGCCGGTGCGACGGACCTCGGCTCCGATACCGACCTCGACAATCCCGATGGCGCGGCGTGGCATGGTGCGACCGGCTTCGCCGAGGTCGGCCGGACGATCAACTTCGTCCGGCCATTGTAAAGCCGATCCGCCGTGGCATGAAGGGCGGACAGACGGCGAGCCACGCCGCGTGCATCCTGGGACCCGATCATGCCTTCCGCCCTCGACCAGCAGATCGACGCCGTCATCGGGCAGATCACCGCGCCCGGCGGGCCGCTCGCGGTGGGGCACGCGAGCGTCGGCGGGGTCGATCTGCCGGTGTTCACCGCCGCGCCGGCGACGATGCGCGACTACCTCGCCTTCTTCTTCGCCGCCAACGGGGCGAAGGAGTTCCTCGTCTATCAAGGCGAGCGGCTGACCTTCGCCGAGGTCCACGCCGCGTCGGTCAGGGTCGCGAGCGTCCTCCAGGCGCGGGGTATCGCCAAGGGCGACCGCGTGGCGATCGCGATGCGCAACTACCCCGAGTGGATCACCGCCTACTGCGGCGCGCTGATCCTCGGCGCGGTCGCGGTGCCGCTCAACGCGTGGTGGCGGGGCGAGGAGCTGGCCTACGGCATCGCCCACAGCGGCACCCGCCTCGTCGTCGCCGACGAGGAGCGCGCACGGCGGCTGGCGGCGCTGCCGGGGTTCGCCGTGCCGGTGCTGACCGTCCGCACCGCGGCCGCGGTCGCCGCCGGCCTCGGCTTCGAGCGGATGGATGACGCGCTCGCGGCTGCGCCGCCAGCGCCGTGGTACTGGCCGCCGGTCGCCCCCGACGACGACGCGACGATCATGTACACGTCGGGCTCGACCGGCGAGCCGAAGGGCGCGGTGTCGACCCAGCGCGCGATCGTCGGTGGCGCGCTCAACTATCTCGTCACCGGGCTGGCGCTCCTCCAGTTGTCGGCCGCCGCCGGCGTCACCCCGCCGGAACAGCAGGTGATGCTCCTCAACGTGCCGCTGTTCCACATCACCGGGTCGGTGCCGGTCCTTCTCGTCTCGATCGCGATCGGGCGGAAGATGGTCATCATGCACAAGTGGGACGCCGGCGACGCGCTGCGCCTGATCGCCGAGGAGCACGCGACCTATTTCGTCGGGGTGCCGACGATGAGCCTCGAGCTGATGAACCATCCCGACCGCGGCAAGTACGACCTGTCGAGCCTCGTCGACATCGCCAGCGGCGGCGCGCCGCGCCCGCCCGAGCACGTCGAGCGACTGCTCGGGGCCTTTCCCGGCAAGCACCCGGTCCAGGGCTACGGCCTGACCGAGACCAACGGCGTCGGGGCCGGCATCTACCGCGACAACTACCTCGCCAAGCCGAGCTCGACCGGCCGCGCCGCCGCGCCGCTGGTCGAGATCGGCATCTTCGACCCCGACGGCGATGCCCGGCTACCGGCCGAGGCGGTCGGCGAGGTCGCGATCCGCTCGGTCGCCAACTGCCGCGGCTACTGGCGCAACCCGGCGGCGACGGCGGCGGCGTTTGTCGCCGACGGCTGGTTCCGCACCGGCGACCTCGGCCGCCTCGACGGCGACGGCTACCTGTTCATCGTCGACCGCAAGAAGGACATCATCATCCGCGGCGGCGAGAACATCAGCTGCCAGGAGGTCGAGGCCGCGCTCTACGCCCATCCCGCCGTCGCCGAGGCGAGCGTCTTCGGCCTGCCCGACGCGCGCCTCGGCGAGATCGTCGGCGCGGTCGTCCACCGCAAGCCCGGGGCGAGCCTCGAAGCCGAGGCGCTGATCCAGTTCGCCGGCCGCAGCCTCGCCGGCTTCAAGGTCCCGGCGCAGGTCTGGTTCGCGCCCGACCCGCTGCCCAAGCTCGGTAGCGCCAAGATCGACAAGGTGGCGCTCCGCGGGGTATACCGCGCCCTCTACGCCGCGCAGGAGCACGTCTGATGTTCACGACGATGGTCGAAGGCACGCTCGAGGACTGGACCCACATCGGCCGCGAGCACGGCGTCCACCAGAAGACCGCGGCGGCGGAGCAGATCATGGAGTCGCTCGCCCGCCTCGACAGGATCGAGGTCGGCTTCGCCGCGACTCAGCTCGGCCACAGCCTGATGGCGGGCACTCTCGCGCGGCGGGCCGGGGCCCCCGACGAGGAGATCGTCGCCGCGCTGTGCCACGACCTCGGCAAGCTGATGAGCATCCCCAACCACGGCGCGATCGCCGCCGAGGTCCTGCGGCCGTACGTCCGCGACGACATCTACCACGCGGTCAAGCACCACCAGGCGTTCCAGGGGAAGTACTACTACGCGTTCATGGGGCAGTCGCCGAACCTGCGCGACGACTTCAAGGCCGAGCCGTGGTACGACTTCGCGGTCAAGCTGGTCGACGACTGGGACGGCCCGGCGTTTGACCCCGACTTCCCCGCCGACAGCCTCGAGAGCTTCCGCCCCGAGGTGACGCGGGTGTTCAGCAACCCGAAGCGGACGCTGTTCTAGGTCGATGCGCCACGCCGGCGCGGCGGCGCTCGACCGGCTCGAGCCGTTGCTGGCCGAGCTGCGACGGATGCCGGATCTGACCGAGCGGTCGCGCGGCGTGTTCTACCGGCGGTCGCGCGCGTGGCTGCACTTCCACGAGGACCCCGCCGGGCTGTTCGCCGATGTCCGCCGGGCGGACGGCGAGTTCGACCGGCTGCCGGCAGACGGCGACGGGGCACGCGCGGCGGTGCTGGAGCGGGTGCGCGCCGACTTTGGAAGATGAACAACTAAGCGAAGTTTACGCCCGCGACATGCCTTTCGGGCGAAAATCCTACCCGAGGGTCAATCGAGGGTCAGGGAAAAGACGGTCGACATGCATTGTCGGCGGTGGGCCGGCCGGCCGTGGGGGTGCGATGGGCAAGCCGCCGATGCGGCACGCGCGATCACGCTCGCGGCTGGTTCGGGCGCGTCGCGGCGACGATCTGTCGCCGACGGCCGGGGCCGAGCGGCTGGAACATGCTGACGATGACAAGGAGCAGCGCCGCCGGAGCAACCGATTCGGTGCCGACCCTACCGGCGAAAGCTCGCTGTAGGACAGCGAATTCCTCCCCACCGGGGGAGGTGGCACGGCGCGGCCGTGACGGAGCAGGCGGGGCGCGAGGCCGCGGTGCCCCGCGCGCCTCCGTCGGCTGCGCCGACACCTCCCCTTGAGGGAGAAAAATTCAGGCGGCCACCCGCGCCGGCAGCCGCACCAGCACCAGCGCGACGGCGACCAGCGCCATGCCGCACAGCTCGGCCGGGCCGAGTGCCTCGCCGAAGCGCAAGCTCCCGATCGTCGCGGCGATCGCCGGCTGGACGAGGAGCGTCAGCCCGACGACGAGCGGCGGCAGGTAGCCGACGGCGAAGACGATCAGCCCCTGGCCGAGCACCTGGCTGCCGAGTGCGAGGAGGATCAGCGGCGTCCAGTCGTGCGCGACCACCGGCCCGGTCAGCGCGGCGACCGGCAGCAGCGCCGCCGCGCCGAACGCGGTCGCCAGCGCGAGGAGCGGCAGCGGCGCGACCGTCGCGCGGACGCGGTCGACGGCGATGAAGTAGGCGGCGTAGGCGACGCCGGCGCCGATGCACAGCAGGTCGCCGGTCAGGTGGGTCGCCGACACGTCGGCGCTGCGCCCGATCAGCAGCGCGATCCCGCTCGCCGCGACGGCGAGCGCGAGCAGCTGGACGCCGCCCGGCCGCGTCCGCGTCGTGACGAAGCCGTAGACCGGCAGCAGGAAGCTCGCGCAGTTGCCGACCAGCGCCGCGTTGGCGAGCGTCGTCCGCTTGATCCCGAGATGCCACAGCGCGAGGTCGGCGGCGAACAGCACCCCGGCCGCCGCGATCGCCGGCAGCGACGCGCGCGCCG